>NZ_JBFBJT010000143.1:0-18399 GCF_040686175.1 Streptomyces sp. NPDC086077
TTTGGCACGCTGTTGAGTTCTCAAGGAACGGACGCTTCCTTTGTACTCACCCGAGAATCTCTCTCGCGGCTTTCCTCCGGGCGCTTCCCTTCGGTGTTTCCAAACTCTATCAGGGTTTTTCCGTCTCTCTGACCACCATTCTGCGGGCATGCAGAAGGAGACCCGAGTTAGGATCTGACAAGTTGGGTGCCGCTGGGCAACGACGCTTGTCCGCATCGCTCAGCCTCAAGCAGGAGTCCGACTGTACATGGGGCCGCGGAGCGCGTGCAAATCCATTACGCTGGTGGTCTAGACCTCTATTGGGAGGTCTCCGGCGAACCGGGACTTCCCATGACATACCCTGCTCAACAGTGGGCCGTCCGGGACAGGCTGTGACGGCTCATATATGAATCTCCGCCCCCTGGGAGGCTCCCATGACCACCGTTACGTCCCCGCTCGCCGGACGCGCCATCGGACTTGCCGCAGTGCCGGATCCGGTCTTCTCCGGGGCCATGGTCGGCCCGGGTACCGCCATCGACCCCGTGCGTGAGCCCTCCGAGGCCGTCTCGCCGGTGGACGGAGTCATCGTCTCCCTCCACCCGCACGCCTTCGTCGTCGTGGACGCCGAGGGACACGGCGTGCTCACCCACCTCGGCATCGACACCGTGCAGCTCAACGGTGAGGGTTTCGAGCTGCTCGTGAACAAGGGCGACACCGTGACCCGTGGTCAGGGCGTCGTGCGCTGGAACCCGAGCGCGGTCGAGGCCGCCGGCAAGTCGCCGGTTTGCCCGATCGTGGCGCTGGAGGCCACGGCCGAGGCTCTCTCCGAACTCCGCGATGACGGCGACGTCAAGGCGGGCGACGCTCTCTTCGCCTGGAAGTGACGTCAGCGCCGTCGTATGACGGCATGTAGGACAACCACCGCGGCGGCGGGGTCCGCCGCACTATCGGAGACGGGTGAGATGGAGACAACGCTGCGAGGCGTCGGCGTGAGCCACGGGGTGGCGATCGGCGAGGTTCGGCACATGGGAACGGCGGTGCTCGAACCGCCCGCCAAGCAGATCCCGGCCGAGGAGGCGGAGCGCGAACAGGGGCGCGCCCGGCAGGCCGTGGAGGCGGTGGCGGCCGACCTGATGGCACGCGGCAATCTGGCAGGCGGCGAGGCACAGGCCGTACTCGAGGCGCAGGCCATGATGGCCCAGGACCCGGAGCTGATCGCGGACGTGGACCGGCGGATCGCCGTCGGCAGCACCGCGGAGCGGGCGGTGTACGACGCCTTCGCCGCGTACCGGGATCTGCTCGCCGGTGCCGGTGAGTATCTCGCCGGGCGTGTGGCGGACCTGGATGACGTGCGGAACCGCATCGTCGCCCGTCTGCTCGGGGTGCCGATGCCGGGTGTGCCGGACAGCGACGAACCGTATGTACTGGTCGCGCGTGACCTCGCGCCCGCGGACACGGCGCTTCTGGACCCCACGCTCGTTCTCGGTTTCGTCACCGAGGAAGGCGGGCCGACCAGCCACAGCGCGATCCTGGCTCGGGCGCTCGGCGTACCGGCCGTGGTGGCGCTGCCGGGCGCGGGTGAGCTGGCCGAGGGCACGATGATCGCCGTGGACGGCAGCACCGGCGAGATCTTCGTGACCCCGAGCGACGAGAAGAAGGCCCGGCTGAGGGCTTCGGCCGCTGAGCGCAAGGCCGCGCTGGCGGCGTCGACCGGGCCCGGTGCCACCTCCGACGGTCACAAGGTGCCGCTACTCGCCAACATCGGCGGTCCCGCGGACATCGCGGCCGCGGTGGAGGCCGGCGCCGAGGGCGTCGGTCTGTTCCGCACCGAGTTCCTCTTCCTGGACGACAGCAAGCAGGCGCCGTCCGAGGAGAAGCAGGTCGAGGCCTATCGACAGGTTCTCGAGGCGTTCCCCGAGGGCAGGGTCGTCGTGCGCGTACTGGACGCCGGTGCCGACAAGCCGCTGGACTTCCTGACGCCGTCCGACGAGCCGAACCCGGCCCTGGGCGTGCGGGGCCTGCGGACGCTGCTCGATCACCCCGAGGTGCTGCGCACCCAGCTGACCGCGCTGGCGAAGGCGGCCGAGGGGCTGCCCGTCTACCTCGAGGTGATGGCCCCGATGGTGGCGGACCGCACGGACGCCAAGGCGTTCGCGGACGCGTGCCGGGAGGCCGGGTTGCGGGCCAAGTTCGGCGCGATGGTGGAGATTCCGTCGGCGGCGCTCCGGGCGCGCTCGATCCTGCAGGAGGTCGAGTTCCTGTCCCTGGGCACGAACGACCTGGCGCAGTACACGTTCGCCGCCGACCGTCAGGTGGGCGCGGTGTCCCGGCTTCAGGACCCGTGGCAGCCCGCGCTGCTGGACCTGGTCGCGCTGTCCGCCGAGTCGGCGAAGGCCGAGGGCAAGAGCTGTGGTGTCTGCGGTGAGGCCGCGTCCGATCCGCTGCTCGCGTGTGTACTGACCGGTCTGGGTGTCACCTCCCTCTCCATGGGTGCGGCGTCGCTTCCCTACGTCCGGGCGACCCTGGCGAAGTACACGCTGGCACAGTGCGAGCGGGCCGCGGCTGCTGCGCGTGCGGCCGACACCGCCGAGGAGGCGCGTAAGGCGGCTCAGGCGGTGCTGTCCGGCGAGTAGGCGAACCGGGCGGACGACGGTGGTCTTGTGCGGGGCGCTCCACCCGCTGGTGGGGCGCCCCTGCCGTGTCCGTGGGCATCCTCAGTGGCGGTGCTCCGCGGCCGGCCCCTCCTCTCCTTCCTCTCCCCTCTCTCCGGCTTCTTCGCCCCTCGCGTCCTCGCCCAGGTCCGGCGGGACGCCGTAGTCGACACCTGATTCGGGGGAGATCAGGTCGCCCGATTCCACGTCGGTGCAATAGGCGTCGAAGACCTCGCCGGCGGTCAGGGGTTCGAGGCCGCCTCCGCGCAGGCGCCAGCCGTAGATGCGGTCCGCACTGGCGGGGGCGGTGGTCCGCATGACCAGTCCCCCGGGGCTGCGGGTGGCGATGCCCAGAGCCAGGACAGTGGTGAATTCGAGCACTTCGGCCTGGTCGAGTCGTGGGGCGCCGTCGCTGTCCCGGTCCGCGTGCAGGGCGGCGACGAGGGTTTCCGGGGTGCCGGAGACGCTGCAGACAAGGTGCCGGCTGCCGGGCGGTGCCGTGTCGAGGATGCGGACGAGGAGTTTCGAGGCCCGGGTGAAGGCGGTGCGGCCGATGTCCTCTCCGCAGGTCGTGCAGGCGCCGACGCGGGCCAGGAGTGTCGAGGCGTACTCCCAGGTGGCTTGCCGTACCGCTTCGTCCACGAGGACCGGGAGGAGGTCGGCGAGCTTCTGGCCCTCGTACGGAACGGTGGGGCCGCTGGCCGCCAGTTCCGCGGTGAAGCGTGTGCGGCTCGACGGCAGGTCGGGGTCGAGGCCGCCGCCCTCGCAGAAGTCCGCGTACTCCTGGGGGTCGAAGAGGGCGACCGTGGTGTGGCCGCCCTGGGCGGCGCGCGTTTTCAGCAGGGCTTCCACCTGCTGCAAGTAGGTTTGGTGGTCGTCGAAGGTGAAGCTGCGGTAGCGCCGCATGGCCCGGAAGTCGTACTCGTCGGTGAGCAGGCCGATCGTGCCGGCGACTTCGCGGTGCAGGACGCGTCGCATGGTCGTGTGGTCGGTGTGCGCCATTGTTTCCCCCTGTGCGCGGTCGATCAATGCTCACTCACAGTAACCGGCCGCACTGACAACGCGAGTCGGCCAGGTCGGCAGCAGGGGGAAACCGCAGGTCACACCGGTATCGGCGAGCAGCGGCCTCGGACGTCAGCCTCGCTCGCGGGCGAGATCCTCGTAGAAGTGGAGCAGATCGAGGTTGTCGATGGAGCCGGGATTGACCGCCTTTTCCAGTGGGGTGCCCTGGAGGAGGCGCTTGACCGGGACCTCGATGCGCTTTCCGGTGAGAGTGTGCGGAACTCCGGGCACCTCGATGATCTCGTCGGGGATGTGGCGCGGTGAGAGCTGCTCACGGATGGTCTGTTTGATGCGGTGGAGGAGGGCCTCGTCGAGGACGGCTCCGGGCGCCAGATGCACGAAGAGAGGCATCCAGTAGCCGCCGTCGGGCTGTTCGATGCCGATGACGAGGGATTCCCTGATCTCGGGCAGGCGCTCCACTGCCTCGTAGATGTCGGCGGAGCCCATCCGCACGCCCTGCCGGTTGAGCGTGGAGTCGGAGCGGCCGTGGATGATCACGGAGCCCCGGGAGGTCACGGTGATCCAGTCGCCGTGGCGCCAGACGCCGGGGTAGGTGTCGAAGTAGCTGTCGCGGTAGCGGCTGCCGTCGGGGTCGTTCCAGAAGTGGATCGGCATGGACGGCATCGGGTTGGTGACCACGAGCTCGCCGACCTCGTCGGTGACGGGTTTGCCGCTCGGATCCCAGGACTGCAGGTCGGTGCCGAGTCCGGGGGCCTGGAGTTCGCCGATGTACACGGGCAGGGTCGGGACGGCTCCCGCGAAGCAGGAGCACACGTCCGTGCCGCCGCTGACGGAGGCGATCCACAGGTCGTCGCGCACCTCGTCGTGCAACCAGCGGAAACCGTCGGGTGGGAGCGGCGAGCCGGTGGTGGCCACGCACTGCACGCGCGAGAGGTCGTAGTCCCGGCCCGGGTGGATGTCCGCCTTGCGGCAGGCCATGACGTACGCGGCGGAGGTGCCGTAGAGCGTGGCTCTGGTGCGTTCCGCGATGAGCCACTGGGCGCCGGTGTCGGGGTATCCGGGGCTGCCGTCGTACAGGACGACCGTGGTGCCGGTCAGGAGGCCGGAGACGAGGAAATTCCACATCATCCAGCCGGTCGAGGTGTACCAGAAGAAGCGGTCCTCTGGGCCAAGGTCGCAGTGCAGGCCGAGCTGCTTGAGGTGTTCGACGAGGATGCCGCCCTGGGACTGGACGATGGCCTTGGGGAGGCCGGTCGTGCCGGAGGAGTACAGCACCCACAGAGGGTGACCGAACGGCACCTGCGCGAACTCGGGCTCCGTGTCCGCGTTTGTGAGGGTCGACCACTCCAGGGCGCCTTCGGGAGTTGCCGTGCCGAGGAGCGGGATATGGACCACCGCCCGCAGGGTGGGCAGTTCGCGGCGTAGCTCGGCCACGGTGTCGCGGCGGTCGTGTTCCTTGCCGCCGTAGCGGTAACCGTCGACGGTGAACAGGACCACGGGTTCCACTTGCTGGAACCGGTCGAGGACGCTGCGGGCGCCGAAGTCGGGGGCGCAGGACGTCCAGACGCCGCCCACGGCGGCGGTCGCGAGGAAGGCGACGACGGCCTCGGGGATGTTGGGGAGGTAGCCGCTGACCCGGTCCCCGGGGCGTACGCCGAGGGCGCGCAGTTCCGCGGCCAGGGAGCCGACCTGGCGGCGGAGTGCGGACCAGGTGACCGGGCGTGGTTCCTGGGTCTCGTCGACGCACAGGAGGGCCGGTTCGTCCGGGCGGGTCGCGGCCGCTCGCAGGGCGTGTTCCGCGTAGTTCAGGGTCGCCCCGGGGAACCACTGCGCGCCGGGCATCGACCGGTCGGCGAGCACGCGTGTGTAAGGCGTCGAGAACCGCACGTCGAACCATTCCGTGACGGCTTTCCAGAACGCCTCCAGCTCGTCGACGGACCAGCGGTGCAGCGCTGCGTAGCCGCCCTCGCGCGGGGCGCCGTGGTGCTCGGCCGCCCACCCCTGGAACTTGGTCATCTGCGCTTGGGCGATGCGTTCGGGATCGGGCTGCCAGAGCGGCTGGGGGTTCACGGTCGACATGGGCGGCTCCCGGACTGTGCGCGTCGTGTGCGTCGCCCGCGCACGTGCTGGGGTGTGCGCGTGACGCGGCTGACAGGGACGATGCCATGTGATCGACTTCTGCACCAGGGTGCCGCCCACATAGTCCGTGTCGTGAAGATGTGCTCGCAGCACGGGTGAACGGCAGTTGAACGACACACGCGAATACGCCGGTCAGTGGCAGGGTGAGCAGATGGACGGTCGTGACCTGGTGCATTCGGTGAAGGCGGTCGGTTTGGTGGGGGCGGCTCAGGGGTTGCGTACCGTACGTGCGGCGTGGCGCAGGCGCCGCGCGGACGCCGCCGGCCTGCCCGCGCGGGGGGGCCGAACGCGCGCGGGTGCCCGGGCAGGTGCAGGAGGCGACGCCCGGCCCTGGTGGTGGCGTTCTGCGATTCAGCCGCTCCGAGCTGCGGATCACCGTCACGGTGAACGGGGCTGTCTTCTGGGGCTGGGACGGTGCGGCACCCGAGCCGTCGTACGCGCTCGCGGGTCGCTGTCCGGAACCCGATCCCCGTGCGGCACTGGAGCCGGACATGGACGGCGGCTGGCGCGTCGTGGCGGAGCGGGTCACCGTCGCGGTGTCGCGGAACGGGGCCGTGGAGGTGCGCACCCCTGGTGGTGTGACGCTGCGCCGGGATCTGCCGCCGCGGTGGTGGGAGCCGGTCGGGGGCGGCCAGGCACGTTGGATGCAGCGTTCCGAGGTGTCCGCGGACGCGCGCTTCTTCGGGCTGGGCGGACGTTCCTCGGGTCCACGGCTGCGGGACGGCACCTACCGGCTGTGGAACACCGACCCGGGGCGCGCGTTCGCTCCTGGCGACGATCCGCTGTACGTCACGATGCCGGTGCAGCTGGTGGTGGCCGACTCGGGCACGCATCTGGTGTTCCACGACAGCTCGTGGGACGGCACGGCGACGCTGCGGGAGGGTGAGGAGGGGGCCGGTTCCGGGCACGACCGGCCGGGGACGTGCGAGATGCGCGTGGACGGCGGTCCGCTGCGGTGCTGGGTGATCGTGGGCACCCCCGCGCGCGTGCTGCTCGCCTGGGCCTCGCTCACCGGCACGCCCGCGCTGCCGCCGGCCTGGGCGCTCGGCCACCATCACGCGCGGTGGGGTTTCGGCAGTGCGCCCGAGGTGCGGCGGATCGTCGCGGGGTACCGGGAGCACGGGCTGCCGCTGGACGCGGTGCACCTGGACATCGACCACTACGACGCCCATCAGGTGTTCACCGTGGACCAGGAACGGTTCCCCGAGCTGCCGGCGCTCGCCGAGGAGCTGCGGCGGGAGGGGATCCGGCTGGTGTCGATCGTCGACCCGGCGGTGAAGGCCGAGCCGGGCAACGAGGTCTACGACAGCGGGACAGTCCATGACGTCTTCGTGCGGGACGCGTCGGGCCAGCCGGTGCGGGGTGTGATGTGGCCCGGGGAGGTGGTGTATCCGGACTTCACTCACGCGCGCGTGCGCAAGTGGTGGGGCGGCCTGTACGAGGAGCGGCTGGCGCAGGGGTTCTCGGGGTTCTGGCACGACATGAACGAGCCGACATCGTTCGCCGCGTTCGGGGAGCCGACGCTGCCGCGTTCGGCGCGGCACGACTTGGAGGGGCGGGGCGGCGACCATCGCGAGGCGCACAACGTGTACGCCCTGTGCATGGCCAGGGCGGCCTACGAGGGGCTGCGGGAGCTGGTGCCGCGGGAGCGGCCGTTCTTGTTCTCACGGTCCGGCTGGGTCGGCGTGCAACGCTACGGGGGCACCTGGTCCGGCGACGTCGCCACCGGCTGGCCGGGGCTGCGGGCATCGCTGTCGCTGGTGATGGGGCTTGGGTTGTGCGGGGTGCCCTACTCGGGGCCGGACGTGGGTGGCTTCGACGGGAGTCCGTCGCCGGAGCTGTTTCTGCGCTGGTTCCAGCTCGGCGCGTATCTGCCGCTGTTCCGCACGCACGCCGGCCTGCGGGCAGGGCGCAGGGAGCCGTGGGAGTTCGGTACCGAGGTGCTGGAGCACGCGCGCGTGGCGCTGGTCGAACGCCGGCGGCTGCTGCCGTACTTCCTGATGCTGGCGCATCTGGCCCGCCGCACCGGTGCGCCCTATGTGCGGCCGCCGTGGTGGAGTTCGCCCGAGGACCGGGCACTGCGTGACTGTGAGGACGCCTTCCTGCTCGGCGACTGTCTCCTGGTGGCGCCCGTGCTCGACCCGGGCGCGGACCGGCGTGCGGTCCAGCTGCCTCGGGGCCGCTGGTACGACACGGCCACGGAGCAGGCCTACGAGGGCCCTGCGCAGGTTCTCGTCGACGCCCCGCTGTCGCGGATACCGGTGCTCGCGCGCGCGGGTGCCGTGATTCCCACGCGCGGGACGGACGGCGGGCTGGAGCTGGAGGTGTGGGCTCCCGCACGGGGGCGGACCGGGTCTGGGCTGGTGGTGCCGGATGCCGGGGACGGGTGGGAGGAACCCGGGATCGAGCGCTATCACGCGCGTTGGGAGGGCACGCGGGTGGTCGTCGAGCGCGAGGGGAGGGGCGGCGTGGAGCCGCCCCACCCGGTGCGGGTACGCGGGCTCGGCGAGCGCTGACTCAGACGTACCGGCCCTCGAACCAGGCCTTCACGGCGAGGGTGTGCAGCGGGAAGGCGAGTTCCTCGGGCCTGCGCAGGAGGTGCCAGCCCTCCGTCTCGTCCGTGGCGGTGGGCTCGGGCAGGCGGTCGGCGGGCCGTTCCGGCAGGGCGCCGAACAGCAGCAGATGACCGTCGGGAGCGCTCATCGCGTCGATGAGCCGGACGTCGCGGCTCGCCGCCTCGATACCGGTCTCCTCCCTGAGCTCACGGACCAGTGCCTGCCGCCAGTCCTCACGGTCGTCGATGTAACCGCCGGGCAGGGCGATGCCCCCGCGCGCGGGGGCGACGGTTCGGGTGATGACGACCAGAGCGGCACCCCGGGTGTCGTACACCGGCTGAAGCGCGACCGCGACCGGCAGTGGATTGCGGTAGGCGACGGTGCCGCAGGCCGGGCAGGTGCGGGGCCAGCCGGAGACGCCCTCTCCGTAGGGCGATCCGCAGCTCGAACAATGGGAGTTCGGCGCGGAGTTGGGGGCGGAGTGCTGAGTTTCGGACACGCGCGGACTGTAGCCGATCTTGCCGGAAGCGTCTCGGGGTGGGTCGCCGAAATGTCACGGGGGCAGGGCTTCGCTGGTCGGCCGGTCGCGCCCTTACCGCTTCTCCGGATCCGGTGGCACACTTCTGACGACTCGTCAGTTTCCGGTGTAGGGAGGGACCTTGTCGCGTACACGAACGCCCGTGGTCGATGATTGGTTCACCGGAGACGGGGACGGCTTCCGCTTGCTGGGCACGCGCTGTTCGGCCTGCGCGGCGGTCTTCTTCCCTCGCGAGGACGTCCACTGCCGCAACCCTGGGTGCGACGGTGGTGATCTGGAGGAACTGCCACTGTCGCGGCGCGGGCGCATCTGGTCGTACACGGACAGCCGGTACCGGCCTCCGTCACCCTACGTGACCGATCCGGAACTTCCATGGGAGCCGTACGCGTTGATCGCTGTGGAGCTGGAGTCCGAGCGGATGGTGGTGCTGGGGCAGGCGGCTCCCGGAGTCACTGCCGCCGACCTGACGGTGGGCACGGAGGTGGAGGTCGTCCCCGGCGTGCTGCACGAGGACGCGGAGACGACCTGGACGACGTGGCACTGGCGGCCGACGGGGGTGGCGGTATGACGGCG
Organism: Streptomyces sp. NPDC086077; assembly: GCF_040686175.1. Lineage (NCBI taxonomy): Bacteria > Bacillati > Actinomycetota > Actinomycetes > Kitasatosporales > Streptomycetaceae > Streptomyces > Streptomyces sp. NPDC086077. Next base: position 9,459 of record NZ_JBFBJT010000143.1, read on the forward strand.
GATGTGGCCGTGCTGGGGGTCGGTATGCACCCATGGGGCAAATGGGGGCGGGGTTTCGTCGAGTACGGCGTGGCGGCGGCACGCGCGGCACTCGCCGAAGCGGGGCTGGACTGGCGGCAGGTGGGCTCGATCGTCGGTGCGGACACCGTGCGCGGCGGCTACCCCGGGTATGTGGCCGGGGCGACCTTCGCCAAGGCCCTGGGCTGGCAGGGCGCGCGGGTCACCAGCGTGTACGCGGCGTGCGCTTCAGGGGCGCAGGCCATCAGCGCCGCGCGGGCGCAGATCCTCTCGGGCCTCGCCGACGTGGTCCTCGTGGTGGGCGCGGACGCCGCGCCCAAGGGCTTCTTCCGGCCGGCGGGAGGTGACCGGCCGGACGATCCGGACTGGCTGCGGTTCCGGGTGCTCGGGGCGACGAATCCGACGTACTTCGGGCTGTACGCGCGGCGGCGCATGGCTGTCCATGGTGACACCCTGGAGGACTTCGCCCAGGTCAAGGTGAAGAACGCGGCGTTCGGCGCGCGGAACGCGAACGCGCGCTACCGCAAGCGGGTCACCGCGCGGGAGGTCGCCGCCTCGCCGGTGGTCGCCGACCCACTGCGGCTGCTCGACATCTGCGCGACCTCGGACGGAGGAGCGGCCCTGGTGATGTCCAGCATGGAGTTCGCGCGCCGCCACGGGGCGGCGGAGCCGGTACGGATCCGGGCGGTTTCCACGGTGACACCGCGCTACCCCAGTACCGTCCTGGATCTGCCGGACATCGCGACGGACTCCGCGGTTGCGGCCACGCCCGCCGACGAGACGTTCCGGGCCTCGATAGCCCGCGCTGCCTACGAGGAGGCGGGCATCGGGCCGGGGGACCTTTCCCTCGCCGAGGTGTACGACCTGTCCACGGCGCTGGAGTTGCAGTGGTACGAGGACCTCGGGCTGTGTGGAGAGGGCGAGGGCGCCAAACTGCTGCGGGACGGTGGGACGGCGCCGGGCGGGCGCATACCGGTGAACACGAGCGGTGGGCTGGCGTCGTTCGGGGAGGCGGTCCCGGCGCAGGCGATCGCCCAGGTCTGCGAGGTGGCGTGGCAGTTGCGGGGGCAGGCCGGTGACCGGCAGGTGGCCGGGGCACGGGTGGGGATCACCGCGAACCAGGGGCTGTTCGGGCACGGGTCGGCGGTGATCGCGGTGCGGTGAGTTGCGAGGCGTTCCGCTGGCGTGCGACTGCCCCGACGTACGCGCGCGGGAAGAAGCCTCACGTGGTGACGCCTCACGCGGACTCGGAGCCACCGGCGTACCCAAGGTGATGCCTCCTCACGCGGTTCTCGTGGACTCCGTCGGCACGCTGTGTGATCACCCTGATCCTGCGTGAACGTCTCATGAACTGGGCCTCAGCGCTCACCGAGGGCGCCATCATGCTCCCGTGCGCTCCTGGTCGGATACTCTCCGCTTCGCTTTCCAGCCGGTGGTCAACCTGTCGACCGGCGGGGTCGCGGCGCTGGAGATCCTGGCCCGCCCGGAGGCCGAAGACATCCTGGCCGAGGCGCGTCGGGATCCCGAACTCGACGGTCGGCTGGCCGTCTTGGCGGTCCGGGCGGCGGTTCGCAAGGAGTCGCTGCTGCCGTTGCACGTCAATGTGTTCGCCGGGACGCTCGCGGACCTCGGTGGGCTCACCTCGCTGCATGCCGCCGTGTGCGGGGCGGGGCGCATGCCGTGGGAGGTGACGATCGACGTCTGCCCGCCGTACACGCACGTGCCCCAGCAGGCGCTGCTGGAGGCGGTGACCGCGCTGCGGGAGCAGGGGTTCCGGATCAGCGCCGACGGCGTAGGGGACGGAGACGTGCCCCTGCGGCTCCTCACGGACCTCGGGCCGGACCTGATGAAGCTCGACGCGTCGCTGCTCGCCCGGCCCGCCGCGGTGCGGGCGATGCGGACGCTCTGCGACGAGCTGAGGGCACTGCTGTGCGTCGAGGGCGTCGAGACCGAACGGCAGTTCGCGGCAGCGTTGTCAGCCGGGGCGCAGCTGGCGCATGGGGCGCTGTTCGCGCCCCCTGCCAGGCTGCCGGCGGCGGACGTATACGTTCCGCGCCGCTCCCCCGAGGTCGAGGCGCCGTCGCCGTCGGGGCCGCCGGTGCGGGAGTTCGTGCGGCCGGCCGCGCTCCTGCCCGCCAACGCGTCCGCCACTCAGGTGCGTGCGCTGCTGACCGGGTCGCCGGCTGTGTCCGGGCCTCGGGGAGCACGCGCATAGGGCACATCGGCGGGGACGACTTCCTGGTGCTCGCCGATCCGGAGGGGCTCGATCCGCTCGCCACCTCGGTCCTGGACGTGCCCTGGGAGGCGGGTGGGCGGCCGGTGACGCTGTCCCTGGCCACCGTTCTGTGCCCGCCCGGGAGCGTCACGGATCGCCGAGACGCGGCGGCCTCGCTGGCGCCCCTGAAGAAGGCCGCGAAGGCGCTCACGGGGGTGAGCTGGGTGCTCGGTCAGGCGGGTCTGCCCGGGCACGAGACCCTGCGTGGTGGGGACCCGACGCCGAGCGAGACCGGGTGTGCCGTGGGCGAGCCCGGCAGAGCCCGAGAGGGTCCCTGTGGCCTGCGTGGGTGCGGCCAGGCCGTCTCGATGCCGTGTACGTGCGTTCGTAACGCGTCCGGCGGCCGGGGCGTGGTCTCGCGCGCCGGAGCGGGGAGATGTCAGGAACGGGTGCTGTCAGCGACCTTGACGCCCCTTGAGCGCCGGTGAACACTTCGGGTTGGCAGCCGACATCGCCGTACATTCTCGGCGCATTCCGGCACTGCGCCGTACGGGCTCGTGGGCCGAGGCCCAGTCCCCTGGCCGGGTCGGCTGCGACGGCACTCGTCACGGGCGCCGACGGGGCGCGGGACCTGTCCGGCTCCGCCTGATCGGCACGGGAGCAACGCGAAGCACCCTGCACGGAGGATCGGGCCGAGTGCCCGTCCACGGGCCTAGGAGCCGCCATGCACAGCGGAGACGTCTCCGTCGGCGAGGTCGCCGGAACCACGATCCTGATCCTCTTCGGCGCCGGCGCGCATCCGTCCGTAACTCTGGGCACCCACCCGAACACTCAGTCGATCGCCGTCCGGCCGATCCGGAACAGGGGCACCTCCGACCGGGGCCACGCGTGGATTCCGGTCGTTGGGCCACTCGTCGGAGTAGCGCTCGCCGGCCTCATCCACGCCTCAGCTCTCTGAACCGAGCCCAAGGGGAAGCCATGACGAACAACGCCGAGAAGTACGTGGCCGCGATCGACCAGGGCACGACATCGAGCCGCTGCATCATCTTCGACGGGAACGGCGCGGTCGTCGCTGTTGATCAGCGTGAGCATCGGCAGATCTTCCCCAAGCCGGGCTGGGTCGAGCACGACGCGACCGAGATCTGGTCGAAGGTGCAGGCGGTGGTCGCCGGGGCGATCGCCCAGGCCGGGCTACGGGCTGATCAGCTCAGTGCGCTCGGCATCACCAACCAGCGCGAGACCACGGTGCTCTGGGACCGCGCCACGGGGAAGCCCGTGCACAACGCCATCGTCTGGCAGGACACACGCACCGCTGCGCTCTGCAACCAACTGGGCGGCCCGCACGGCCAGGACCGGTTCCGCGAGCAGACAGGGCTGCCGCTGGCCAGCTATTTCTCCGGGCCCAAAGTGTCCTGGCTGCTGGACAACGTGCCCGGCCTCAGGACCCGCGCGGAGCAGGGTGAGATCGCCTTCGGCACGATGGACTCCTGGCTGATCTGGAACCTCACGGGCGGCACCGACGGCGGCCGCCACGTCACCGACGTCACCAACGCCGGGCGCACCATGCTGATGAACCTGGAGACCCTCCAATGGGACCCCTCCATCCTCTCGGCGATGAATGTGCCCGAGTCCGTGCTGCCCCAGATCAGGTCCTCGGCCGAGGTGTACGGGACGGCCGGGGGCCAGCTCTCGGGAGTACCGGTGGCGTCGGCGCTGGGCGACCAGCAGGCAGCCGTGTTCGGGCAGGCGTGCTACGACGTCGGGTCGGCGAAGAACACGTACGGCACGGGCAGCTTCCTGCTGCTCAACACCGGGAGCCGGCCGGTGCCGTCCAAGAACGGGCTGCTGACGACGATGGGCTACAAGATCGGCAGCGAGGCTCCGGTGTACTGCCTGGAAGGGTCCATCGCGATAACGGGCGCGCTCGTGCAGTGGTTCCGCGATCAGCTCGGTGTCATCCGTACCGCCGACGAGATCGAGACACTGGCGGCGAGTGTCGACGACAACGGCGGCGCGTACATCGTGCCGGCCTTCTCGGGCCTGTTCGCGCCGCACTGGCGCTCCGACGCCCGCGGGGTCGTCGCCGGGCTGACCCGCTACGTCACAAAGGCGCATCTCGCGCGTGCCGTACTGGAGGCGACGAGCTGGCAGACGCGTGAGGTCGTCGACGCCATGTACCAGGACTCGGGTGTGCACATCAGCACGCTGAAGGTGGACGGCGGCATGACGAAGAACAACCTCCTGATGCAGCACCAGGCGGACGTCCTCGACGTGCCCGTGATCCGCCCCAAGGTGTCCGAGACGACCGCCCTGGGTGCCGCCTACGCGGCCGGGCTCGCCACCGGCGTGTGGAACGACCTCGACGAGCTGAAGACCCACTGGCAGAGGGACGCGGAGTGGACGCCGGCCATGGATGCCTCCGAGCGGGACCGGGAGTACCGCAACTGGCGCAGGGCGGTGGAGAAGACCCTCGGCTGGGTGGAGGACGGCGACAGTTAGGCACACGCGCGTGCTGCTCGCGTACTGCGGCCCGTACCCCAGTCGGCGGGGGTACGGGCCGTTCCCGTCCGTCAGGTCGTCACGGCCTGGCGGCGGTCCGCCGCCTGCGCCATGGCGTGCTGGACGACACCTATGAGGACCTCCTTGACCGACTCCCGCTCACGCGCGTCGCACAGCAGCAGGGGTACGCCCGCGTCCAGGTCGAGGGCCTGGCGTACCTCCTGTGCGGGGTAACGGGCCGCGTCATCGAAGCAGTTGACGCCGACGACGAACGGTATGGAGCGCCGCTCGAAGTAGTCGACGGCGGCGAAGCAGTCCTCCAGACGGCGGGTGTCGGCGAGTACGACGGCGCCAAGGGCCCCTTCGGTGAGCTCGTCCCACATGAACCAGAACCGCTCCTGGCCGGGTGTGCCGAAGAGGTACAGCACGAGATCCTCACGCAGCGTGATGCGGCCGAAGTCCATGGCCACCGTCGTGGTGTGCTTGCCTTCCACGCCACTGATGTCGTCGACCGGACGGCCGGCTTCGGTGAGCAGTTCCTCTGTGCGCAGCGGCCTGATCTCGCTGACCGCGCCGACGAGGGTCGTCTTGCCCACCCCGAAGCCGCCGGCCACCAGGATCTTGAGCGTGACGGGCTCGATCGGGGGCTTGCCGCGCTCAGATCGCCCGAAGATCATCGATCTCTTCTCCTGCTTGATGGGGGTCGGAGGGCGGTGGGCCGTAGCCTCCGCCGCCAGGGGTTTCGATGACGAGTACGTCGCCGGGGCCGACGTCCGTCGTGTCGCTTCCGCCCAGTGCGGTGATCGTTCCGTCCGCACGCTCGACTCGGTTGGCGCCCAGGGCCCCGGGCTCGCCTCCCGCCATGCCGTACGGGGGAACCCTGCGGTGCTGGGAGAGCGTGGAGACGGTCATCGGCTCCCGGAACCGGATGCGGCGGACCGCTCCGTCCCCGCCACGCCACCGCCCCGCGCCGCCGCTGCCGAGACGGACCGAGAACTCCTCCAACTCGACGGGCAGACGCCACTCCAAAACTTCGGGGTCGGTGAGGCGGGAGTTGGTCATATGGGTCTGGACGACGCTCGCGCCGGGGAAGCCGTCGCCCGCTCCGGAGCCGGAAGCGACGGTCTCGTAGTACTGGTGGCGTTCGTTGCCGAAGGTGACGTTGTTCATCGTTCCGGAGCCCTCCGCCTGCACACCGAGCGCGGCGTAGAGAGCGCCGGTGATGGCCTGGGAGGTCTCCACGTTGCCGGCGACCACCGCGGCGGGCGGCTCGGGCGAGAGCATCGAGCCGGACGGCACGATGATGTGGATCGGGCGCAGGCAGCCGTCGTTCAGGGGGATGTCGTCGGCGACCAGGGTGCGGAACACGTACAGGACGGCCGCGTTGACCACCGAGTAGGGGGCGTTGAAGTTGCCGGCCAACTGTGGTGACGTGCCGGTGAAGTCGACCGTGGCGGAGCGGTCTTCGTGGTCCACGCGCACGCGTACGCGAATGACGGCGCCCGAGTCGGTCTCGTAGGCGTACTCGCCGTCGTCGAGGGCCTCGATGACGCGGCGCACCGCTTGTTCGGCGTTGTCCTGGACGTGCCGCATGTACGCCTGCACGACGTCGAGGCCGAAGTCCTCGATCATGCGGGTGACTTCCTCGACACCCTTCCGGTTGGCGGCGATCTGGGCGCGCAGGTCGGCCAGGTTGGTTCCGGGGTTGCGCGAGGGGTGGGGCGCCCCGCCGAGCAGGCGGCGGGTCTCCTCCTCGCGGAAGCGGCCGTTCTCGGCGAGCAGCCAGTTGTCGAAGAGGACGCCTTCCTCCTCGATGGTGCTGCTGTCCGCGGGCATGGAACCCGGGGCGATGCCGCCGATCTCCGCGTGATGGCCGCGGGAGGCGACGTAGAAGAGGATCCGGCCACCCTCCGTGTCCGCCGTGCCGTCGGTGTCGAAGACCGGGGTGATCACGGTGACGTCCGGGAGGTGGGTGCCGCCGTGGTAGGGGTCGTTGACGGCGTACGTGTCCCCCGGCCGCATCCGGGTGTTCCGCCGCCGGATGACCTCCTGGACGCTGGTGCCCATCGAGCCCAGGTGGACGGGGATGTGCGGGGCGTTGGCCACCAGATTTCCGTCCGGGTCGAACAGGGCGCAGGAGAAGTCCAGGCGTTCCTTGATGTTGACGGACTGGGCTGTGGATTCGAGCCTGGCGCCCATCTGCTCGGCGATGGACATGAAGAGGTTGTTGAAGACCTCGAGAAGAACCGGGTCGGCTTTCGTGTCCACTTCGGAACTCTGCGTGATCGCCGCGCGTTCCATGACCAGATGCCCGTCGTCGGTCGCAGCGGCCCGCCAGCCGTCGTCCACGACGGTCGTCGCACCGGCCTCCGTGATGATCGCGGGTCCGGTGACCGTGTCGCCCGGGGGCAGTTCCTCACGGCGGTGGAGGGGTACGTCGCGCCAGGTGCCGCCGCTGTAAAGGCGGACGGTGTGCGAGGCGGCGGGGCGGCCCGTGGGGACGGCCTGGTAGGGGGCCAGAGCGGAGAGATCGGGGGGTTCGGTGATGCCGGTGGCTTCCACGGAGAGGGCTTCGACGACGACCGGGCGGTCGAGGGTGAAGGAGTACGTGGCGCGATGACGTTCCTCGAAGGCGTGCTTCATGGCGCCGGGCTCTGCGAGCTCGACGGTGAGGGTCGTGTCGGTGCCGTCGTAGCGGAGCTGGGCGCGGCGGGTGACCTCGATGCGGTCCTCGGGGATGTCCTCGGCGAGGAGTTCGGCACGGGCCGCGGCCTCCAGGCCGTCCGCCGTCTCGATGACGCCGGGCATGGAGGAGGCTTCCAGAGGTGCTTCGACGGACTGTTCCCGCATGGCGGTGGTGTCGGCGAGACCGATGCCGAGCGCGGAAAGGACACCGGCCATGGGCGGTACGAGGACAGTGCGGATGCCGAGCAGGTCGGCCACCCTGCACGCGTGCTGCCCGCCCGCACCGCCGAAGGTGGTCAGGGCGTAGCGGGTGACGTCGTGGCCCTTCTGGACGGAGATCCGCTTGACGGCGTTGGCGATGTTGGCGACGGCGATGTGCAGGTAACCCTCGGCGACCTGTTCGGGTGTGCGGTCGTCGCCGGTCCGCTCGCGGATCTCGTGCGCGAGACCGTCGAAGCGGTCACGGACGAGGGACGCGTCAAGGGGCTGGTCGCCGTCGGGACCGAACACCTGGGGGAAGTGGTCGGGTGGAATGCGGCCGAGCATGACGTTGGCGTCGGTGACGGTGAGGGGGCCGCCCGCGCGGTAGCAGGCGGGGCCCGGGTCCGCGCCCGCCGAGTCCGGACCTACGCGGTAGCGGGAACCGTCGAAGTGGAGGATCGAGCCGCCGCCGGCCGCGACGGTGTGGATGTCCAGCATGGGCGCACGCAGCCGGACACCGGCGATCTGTGTGGTGAAGACCCGTTCGTAGGCGCCGGCGAAGTGGGACACGTCGGTGGACGTGCCACCCATGTCGAAGCCGATGACACGGTCGAAGCCGGCCAGTCGCGACATGCGGGCCATGCCGACGATGCCGCCGGCCGGCCCGGACAGGATCGCGTCCTTGCCGCGGAACTGCCCGGCCTCGGCGAGCCCTCCGTTGGACTGCATGAACATCAGCCGCACGCCTTCGAGCTCGTCGGCGACATGCCGCACGTAGCGGCGCAGCACCGGCGACAGGTAGGCGTCGACGACGGCGGTGTCCCCGCGCGGGACGAGTTTCATCAGGGGGCTGACCTCGCTGGACAGCGAGATCTGCTGGAAGCCGATGCGGGCGGCCAGGTCCCCTACAGCCTGCTCGTGGGCGGGGTGCAGGTGGCTGTGCATGCAGACCACGGCGACGGCGCGGATGCCGTCGTCGTATGCCTGGCGGAGGGGCCCGGCGAGGGCGTCCAGGTCGGGCGCGGAGCGGACGGTGCCGTCGGGGGCGATGCGCTCGTCGACCTCGACGACCCGCTCGTGGAGCAGCTCGGGGAGGTCGATGCGGCGGGCGAAGATCAGGGGGCGGTTCTGGTAGGCGATGCGCAGGGCGTCGCGGAAGCCGCGCGTGATGACGAGCAGGGTGCGTTCACCCTTGCGTTCCAGCAGCGCGTTGGTGGCGACCGTGGTGCCCATGCGTACCGCTTCGACGGGGTCGCCGGAGCCGGAGAGGAGTTCGCGTATGCCCGCGACGGCCGCGTCGGAGTAGCGTGCCGGATTGTCGGA
>NZ_JBFBJT010000144.1:0-18397 GCF_040686175.1 Streptomyces sp. NPDC086077
CGCCGCAGCGCCGACTGCCCCGCCGCCGCCGCAGGGGCGACTGCCCCGCCGACGCCGCAGCGCCGACTGCCCCGCCGACGCCGCAGCGCCGACTGCCCAGCCGACGTCAGGGGCACGGCGCCCGGCCCGAAGGGACGCCCCGCGCACCCCGCGCCCGGCCGCCCGCGGAAGCGGAAGATCTTCTTCTTTCGCCCCCGGAAAAATGAAATAAACGTCTCACGATCCGGACGAGGGGCCAGAAACTCCCGTCCGGTGAGTGAGACTGGTCCAACCGAAGACGGTAAGAGGAAACGAGGTCGGATGATGCGTACGCGTCCGCTGAAGGTGGCGCTGCTGGGCTGCGGAGTGGTCGGCACAGAGGTGGCGCGCATCATGACGACGCACGCCGACGACCTCGCCGCCCGCATCGGTGCCCCGGTGGAGCTCGCGGGCGTGGCGGTCCGGCGGCCCGACAAGGTGCGCGAGGGCATCGACCCGGCCCTCGTCACCACCGACGCCACCGCCCTCGTCAAACGCGGCGACCTCGACGTCGTCGTCGAGGTCATCGGCGGCATCGAGCCCGCACGCACCCTCATCACCACCGCGTTCGAGCACGGCGCCTCCGTCGTCTCCGCGAACAAGGCCCTCCTCGCCCAGGACGGCGCCGCCCTGCACGCGGTCGCCGAGGAGCACGGCAGGGACCTCTACTACGAGGCCGCCGTCGCAGGTGCCATCCCGCTGATCCGCCCGCTGCGCGAGTCCCTCGCCGGCGACAAGGTCAACCGCGTGCTCGGGATCGTCAACGGCACCACCAACTTCATCCTCGACGCCATGGACTCGACCGGCGCCGGCTACCAGGAGGCCCTCGACGAGGCCACCGCCCTGGGGTACGCCGAGGCCGACCCCACCGCCGACGTCGAGGGCTTCGACGCGGCGGCCAAGGCGGCGATCCTCGCCGGCATCGCCTTCCACACGCGGGTGCGCCTCGACGACGTCTACCGCGAGGGCATGACCGAGGTGACGGCGGCCGACTTCGCCTCCGCCAAGGAGATGGGCTGCACCATCAAGCTGCTCGCCATCTGCGAGCGGGCCGCGGACGGCGGTTCCGTCACCGCGCGCGTGCACCCGGCGATGATCCCGCTGACCCACCCCCTCGCCTCCGTGCGCGGCGCGTACAACGCCGTGTTCGTGGAGTCCGACGCGGCCGGGCAGCTGATGTTCTACGGCCCCGGTGCCGGTGGTTCCCCGACGGCCTCCGCCGTCCTCGGCGATCTGGTCGCCGTCTGCCGCAACCGGCTCACCAACGCGACCGGCCCCGGCGAGTCCGCCTACGCCGCGCTGCCCGTCTCGTCCATGGGCGAGGTCGTCACGCGCCACCACATCAGCCTCGACGTCGCCGACAAACCGGGTGTTCTCGCCCAGGTGGCCACCGTGTTCGCGGAGCACGGGGTGTCCATCGATACGGTTCGGCAGCAGGGCAAGGACGGCGAGGCCTCCCTCGTCGTCGTCACGCACCGCGCCTCCGACGCCTCCCTCACCGGGACGGTCGAGGCGCTGCGCAAGCTCGACACCGTGCGGGGTGTCGCCAGCATCATGCGGGTTGAAGGAGAGTAACCAGCAATGACCCACCAGTGGCGCGGAATCATCGAGGAGTACCGGGACCGGCTGCCCGTCTCCGACACCACGCCGGTCGTGACGCTCCGTGAGGGCGGCACGCCCCTCGTGCCCGCGCAGGTGCTCTCCGAGCGCACGGGCTGCGAGGTCCACCTCAAGGTGGAGGGCGCGAACCCGACCGGGTCCTTCAAGGACCGCGGCATGACCATGGCCATCTCCAAGGCCAAGGAGGAGGGCGCGAAGGCGGTCATCTGCGCCTCCACGGGCAACACGTCCGCCTCCGCCGCCGCGTACGGCGTGCGCGCCGGGATGGTCTCCGCCGTCCTCGTGCCGCAGGGCAAGATCGCGCTCGGCAAGATGGGCCAGGCCCTGGTGCACGGCGCGAAGATCCTCCAGGTCGACGGCAACTTCGACGACTGCCTCACGCTCGCCCGCGCGCTCAGCGACAACTACCCCGTCGCGCTGGTGAATTCGGTCAACCCGGTACGTATCGAGGGCCAGAAGACCGCCGCCTTCGAGATCGTCGACATGCTCGGCGACGCCCCGGACATCCACGTCCTTCCGGTGGGCAACGCGGGCAACATCACGGCGTACTGGAAGGGGTACCGGGAGTACGCCGCCGACGGCGTCGCGGCCCGGACCCCGCGCATGTGGGGCTTCCAGGCCTCCGGCTCCGCGCCCATCGTCCGCGGCGAGGTGGTCAAGGACCCGTCGACCATCGCCACCGCCATCCGTATCGGCAACCCGGCCTCCTGGCAGCACGCGATCGACGCGCGCGACGAGTCCGGCGGTCTCATCGACGAGGTGACGGACCGTGAGATCCTGCGTGCCTACCGTCTGTTGGCCGCGCAGGAGGGCGTCTTCGTCGAGCCCGCCTCCGCCGCCTCCGTGGCCGGTCTGCTGAAGGCCGCCGAACTCGGCAAGGTCGACCCGGGCCAGCGCATCGTGTGCACCGTCACGGGCAACGGCCTCAAGGACCCCGACTGGGCCGTCGCCGGCGCACCGCAGCCGGTCACCGTGCCGGTGGACGCGGCGACCGCCGCCGAGCGCCTCGGACTGGTCTGACGTACCGCTTGACCCGGGGCATTCCCTGGCAGGGGTGCACAGGGGGCTTACGACACGCATCGTGCGCCTCCTGTGCGCCCTATGTCGCCACAGAACCTTCCTTCGATAGGCTGTACTGAACCCGCCCCCCGCATATGCCTCGCATAGGCAGGGCGCCGCGCCGTCGTCGTGATCCTGGAGTGACCGGAGGGATCCCGGCAACGGCCCGAAGGGTCCGTCGTACTTCATCGAATGTCTTCGGCAATCACGAATCACGCAGCTCAAGGAGAGTCATCGAGCGATGGCCGGTCCAGCGTTCCGCGCCGCCGCCGTACGGGTGCGCGTCCCCGCCACCAGCGCCAACCTCGGCCCGGGCTTCGACGCCCTCGGCCTCGCGCTGGGGCTCTACGACGACGTCGTCGTCCGCGTGGCCGACTCCGGGCTGCACGTCGACATCGCGGGGGAGGGCAGCGGGACGCTGCCACGTGACGAAAGCCACCTTCTCGTACGCGCTCTCCGCACCGCCTTCGATTCCCTGGGTGGACAGCCCCGCGGCCTGGAAATCGTCTGCGCGAACCGCATTCCGCACGGCCGTGGCCTGGGTTCCTCCTCGGCCGCCATCTGTGCCGGAATCATCGCCGCCCGGGCCGTGACCATAGGCGGCGAGGCCCGGCTGGACGACAGGGGCCTGCTGGAGCTGGCCACCGAGATCGAGGGCCATCCGGACAACGTCGCGGCCTGTCTGCTCGGTGGGTTCACGCTCTCCTGGATGGAGGCCGGCGCCGCGCGGGCGATCAGGATGGACCCCGCCGATTCCATCGTTCCGGTGGTTTTCGTGCCCGGGAAGCCGGTTCTGACGCAGACCGCGCGCGGTCTGCTCCCGCGCACCGTGCCGCACGTCGACGCCGCCACCAACGCGGGCCGTGCCGCGCTGCTCGTCGAGGCCCTGACCAGGCGCCCCGAGCTGCTGCTGCCCGCCACCGAGGACCGGCTGCACCAGGAGTACCGCGCCCCCGCCATGCCCGAGAGCGCGGCGCTGGTGGAGCGGCTGCGGGCGGACGGCATCGCCGCGGTGATCTCCGGCGCGGGACCCACCGTGCTGGCGCTCGCGGACGAGGGTACGGCCGACAAGGTGGAACAACTGGCGGGCCCGGGCTGGGCGGCGAACCGGCTGGCCCTGGACGTGCCGGGGGCGAGCGTACTGCCGCTCGCGACCAGCGGCGCCGACGTGGCGAGCGTCGATTAAAAGCACGCGATTGCCGGATTTCGAGAGGGGGAATGTTTGTTGGATCCGGTAGTGTTAACCTCAAGTCTGCACCCGACCCCACCATGGCGAGGTGCCTCGTGTCCCAGTTCGGGACAGACATTCTTCCGGGAGCTCCCCAAGCCGCACTGTGTCTCGTATCTCGTACGCGGGCAGTACGTCGTACGTCGACACTGAGCGGTCCGACGGGCACGCTCCGGAACCGGTGCGACCACGCCACGTGACACTGGGTGCCACGGCTCAAGGAAGCGCCATCACCAGATATTTCCTCCGCCGCTTTGGCGGACCACCGCCCCGGCACGGTTCGGTCAGCAAGAACCGAAGCCGGACAGCACAACCGGTCGCCGAGCCAGACAGGCCGACGTCCGCTCCAGGGAAGGACCCTTCGTGAGCGACACCACCGATCTGATGGGCGCACGTGTCGAGGAGACCGCTGCCGCGCCCGCCACGGACGCCTCCGCGCCTGCCACCGGTGCCGGCTCCCGGCGGCGCCGCGGTACCGGCCTCGAGGGCATGGTGCTGGCCGAGCTGCAGCAGGTCGCATCCGGCCTCGGCATCAGGGGCACCGCGCGGATGCGCAAGAGCCAGCTGATCGAGGTCATCAAGGAGGCGCAGGCGGGAGGGGGAGCCCCGGCGAAGACCGCCGAGGCCGCCACCGAGACCAAGCCCAAGCGCCGCGCCACGTCCAAGGCGCGTACCGGCGACGACGCGCCTGCCGAGAAGGCCGCCAAGTCGGCCGAGGCGCCCGCCGAGAAGGCCGTGGCCCAGCAGCAGATCGAGATTCCCGGCCAGCCGGGTGGCGGCGCCGCCCGCGCGAGCGAGGCCGAGCGTGGGGGAGAGGACGCCCCCGAGCGCCGGCGTCGCCGGGCCACCGCCGAGGCGGGCAGCTCCGAGACCGTGACGGCCGAGGCGAAGAGCGAGGCGAAGGCCGAGTCGCCCGCCCAGCAGCCGCAGGGCGACGCCGACGGCGGCGAGGGCCGCCGTCGCGACCGCCGTGAGCGCGGCCGGGACCGCGAGCGCGGCGACCGGGACAACCGGGACCGCGAGCGCGGCGACCGGGACAACCGGGACCGTGACCGCCGCGGCAAGGGCGACGACCAGCAGCAGGGCCAGGGTCAGCAGCGTCAGCAGCAGGGCGGCGGCGGACAGGGCCAGAACGACGACGACTTCGACGGCGGCCGCCGTGGCCGTCGCGGCCGCTACCGCGACCGCCGGGGCCGCCGGGGCCGTGACGAGATGGGCGGCAGCAGCAGCGAGCCGCAGATCGCCGAGGACGACGTCCTGATCCCGGTCGCGGGCATCCTCGACATCCTCGACAACTACGCGTTCATCCGCACCTCGGGCTACCTGCCCGGTCCGAACGACGTGTACGTCTCCCTCGCCCAGGTCCGCAAGAACGGCCTGCGCAAGGGTGACCACATCACCGGTGCGGTCCGTCAGCCCAAGGAAGGCGAGCGGCGCGAGAAGTTCAACGCGCTCGTCCGCCTCGACTCCGTCAACGGCATGGCGCCCGAACACGGCCGTGGCCGCCCGGAGTTCAACAAGCTGACGCCGCTCTACCCGCAGGACCGCCTCCGCCTGGAGACGGACCCCGGCGTCCTCACCACCCGCATCATCGACCTGGTCTCGCCGATCGGTAAGGGGCAGCGCGGTCTGATCGTGGCCCCGCCGAAGACCGGCAAGACCATGATCATGCAGGCGATCGCCAACGCGATCACGCACAACAACCCCGAGTGCCACCTGATGGTCGTCCTCGTCGACGAGCGTCCGGAAGAGGTCACCGACATGCAGCGGTCGGTCAAGGGCGAGGTCATCTCCTCGACCTTCGACCGCCCGGCCGAGGACCACACCACGGTCGCCGAGCTCGCCATCGAGCGCGCCAAGCGGCTGGTGGAGCTGGGCCACGACGTCGTCGTGCTGCTCGACTCGATCACGCGTCTGGGCCGTGCGTACAACCTCGCCGCCCCGGCCTCCGGCCGCATCCTGTCCGGTGGTGTCGACTCGACCGCCCTGTACCCGCCGAAGCGCTTCTTCGGTGCGGCCCGCAACATCGAGGACGGCGGCTCGCTGACCATCCTCGCCACCGCACTGGTGGACACCGGGTCCCGCATGGACGAGGTGATCTTCGAGGAGTTCAAGGGCACCGGCAACGCGGAGCTCAAGCTCGACCGGAAGCTCGCCGACAAGCGCATCTTCCCGGCGGTGGACGTGGACGCGTCCGGTACCCGTAAGGAAGAGATCCTGCTCGGCAACGAGGAGCTCGCCGTCACCTGGAAGCTGCGCCGGGTGCTGCACGCCCTCGACCAGCAGCAGGCGATCGAGCTGCTCCTCGACAAGATGAAGCAGACGAAGTCGAACGGTGAGTTCCTGATGCAGATCCAGAAGACGACGCCGACCCCCGGCAACGGCGACTGAGGCGCCGGACGGGCCCGCTGACCGCGGCCCGCTGAGATCGGCCTGGTGAAGGGCCGCATCCGTCACATCGATGACGGATGCGGCCCTTCACGGTTTTTTGGGCAACCCTGCCCCGAGTTTCCCCGTCTGACCGGACAGGGCGACGATGGTCTGGTGCATGCCCATTCCTGATCGCTTCCTGACCGCAGGGGGTACCCGACATCCGACGAGAGCTGAGGAGCACATGCCTGCCGACAGCACGCCGGAGCCCGGTATACCGGGTGAGTCCGGCAGACACGGCCCGCGCCGACGGGCCAAGGGACACCGCCGCAAACCGCGGGCCAAGGGCCGCAGAGGGCTCCTGATCGCGGCCTGGACCGCCGCGGGCATCGTCGTCCTCGGTGGCAGCGGCGTCGGCTACGTGTACCTCAAGCTCAACGGCAACCTCAAGAGCGTGGACATCGATCAGGCCCTGGGCGCCGACCGTCCCGGCAAGGCCGACAACGGCTCCGAGAACATCCTGGTCCTGGGCTCGGACACCCGCGCCGGCGGCAACGAGAAGCTGGGCGGCGGCACCGACGACGGCAGCGCCCGCTCGGACACGGCGATGATCGTGCACGTCCACGAAGGCCGGAAGAAGGCCAGCGTCGTCTCCGTCCCGCGCGACACCCTGATCGACCGCCCCGCGTGCACGGACGCCGACGGCGGCACGCACGACGCGGCTTCCGGCGTGATGTTCAACTCCGCGTACAGCACCGGCGGCGCCGCCTGCGCAGTGAAGACCGTCGAGTCCCTCACCGGCATGCGCATGGACCACTACCTGGAGGTCGACTTCGCCGGCTTCCAGAGGCTCGTCGACGAACTGGGCGGCGTCGAGGTGACCACGACGCAGGACATAGAGGACCCCGAGAGCCATCTCGACCTCGAAGCCGGCACGCACCAGCTCACCGGCGAGCAGGCCCTCGGCCTGGTGCGCACCCGGCACGGCGTGGGCGACGGCTCGGACCTCGGCCGCATCCAGCTCCAGCAGGCCTTCGTCAAGGCGCTGGTCGAGCAGGTCAAGGAGATCGGCCTGTTCACCAGCCCCAGGAAGCTGTACGACCTCGCCGACACCGCCACCAACGCGGTCACGACCGACTCCTCCCTCGGCTCGGTCGACGCCCTGACGTCCTTCGCGAGCGGCCTCAAGGGCATCAGCGCCTCGAAGATGAACATGGTGACGATGCCGGTGCGGTACGACCCCGCCGACCCCAACCGAGTCCTCCTCGACGAGGCGAAGGCCCAGCGGGTGTGGGACGCCCTGAAGAACGACAGGCCCATTCCCAGGTCGGCCACCGAGGGATCGGCGACAGGCGAAGCCAGGGGCGTGATCACGTCCTGAGGGGGCGCGGCCGTGCCCACCCCCGCCCGCACGGAATAGATGGGAGCAACCCCCGGTTTTGGGGGATGGCCCCAGTCCTGGCAGACTGGTACGTCGGCTCCGGTTCACGCTCCCGCATCCCGCGGCTGCGACCCGGCGCCCTCCCGAACCATAGGAGAAACCTTGAAGCGCGACATTCACCCCGAGTACGTCGAGACGCAGGTCAGCTGCACCTGTGGCGCCTCGTTCACCACCCGTAGCACCATCCAGTCCGGCGCCATCCGGGCCGAGGTGTGCTCCGAGTGCCACCCGTTCTACACGGGCAAGCAGAAGATCCTCGACACCGGTGGCCGTGTGGCCCGCTTCGAGGCCCGCTTCGGCAAGGCCGCCGGCTCCAAGAAGTAGCGAGCCCCATTTCGCCGGTCCACGGCCGCGCCCCCTTGCGGGCGCGCCGGGACCGGCGTTTTTGGTCGCCCGCCCACTTCACCCCGTACCCTTCCCCACGCGCTCACCTACGTTCGAGCAGGGGATGCCCCCATCAGGAGCCAGAGATGTTCGAGGCCGTCGAGGAGCTCGTCGCCGAGCACGCCGACCTGGAGAAGCAGCTCGCCGATCCGTCGGTCCACGCCGATCAGGCCAACGCGCGCAAGCTGAACAAGCGCTACGCCGAACTCACCCCGATCGTCGCCACGTACCGCTCCTGGAAGCAGTCGGGCGACGACATCGAGACGGCCCGCGAACTGGGCGCCGACGACCCCGAGTTCGCCGCCGAGGTCAAGGATCTGGAGCGGCAGCGCGAGCAGCTCACCGAGAAGCTCCGCCTGTTGCTGGTCCCGCGCGACCCCAGCGACGACAAGGACGTCATCCTGGAGATCAAGGCGGGCGCCGGCGGCGACGAGTCCGCGCTGTTCGCCGGGGACCTGCTGCGCATGTACCTGCGGTACGCCGAGCGCGTCGGCTGGAAGACCGAGATCATCGACGCCACCGAGTCCGAGCTGGGTGGCTACAAGGACGTCCAGGTGGCCGTGAAGACCAAGGGCGGCCAGGGCGCCACCGAGCCCGGGCAGGGCGTGTGGGCGCGGCTGAAGTACGAGGGCGGTGTGCACCGCGTGCAGCGCGTGCCCGCCACCGAGTCCCAGGGGCGCATCCACACCTCCGCCGCCGGCGTGCTCGTCACCCCGGAGGCCGAGGAGATCGACGTCGAGATCAACCCCAACGATCTGCGCATCGACGTCTACCGGTCCTCCGGCCCGGGCGGGCAGTCCGTGAACACCACCGACTCCGCCGTGCGCATCACGCACATCCCGACCGGAGTCGTCGCCTCCTGCCAGAACGAGAAGAGCCAGCTGCAGAACAAGGAGCAGGCACTGCGTATCCTGCGCTCCAGGCTGCTCGCGGCGGCGCAGGAGGAGGCGGAGAAGGAGGCTGCCGACGCCCGCCGCAGCCAGGTCCGCACCGTCGACCGGTCCGAGAAGATCCGGACGTACAACTTCCCGGAGAACCGCATCTCGGACCACCGCGTCGGCTTCAAGGCGTACAACCTGGACCAGGTCCTGGACGGCGAGCTCGACGCGGTGATCCAGGCCTGCGTCGACGCGGACTCGGCCGCCAAGCTCGCAGCCGCGTAAGGAACTTACGAGTACGACGGAGGACGAGCGTGCAGCCATCTTTTGGGGGGCGACCCCCAGGCCCCCGCAGTCTGCTGCTCGCGGAGGTGGCCCAGGCCACCCAGCGGCTGGCCGACGCCGGCGTGCCCTCGCCGCGCACCGACGCGGAGGAACTCGCCGCGTTCGTGCACGGCGTGAAGCGGGGCGAGTTGCACTCCGTGAAGGACTCCGACTTCGACGCCCGCTACTGGGAGGTCATCGCACGCCGTGAGCAGCGCGAACCGCTCCAGCACATCACCGGGCGCGCCTTCTTCCGGTACCTGGAACTCCAGGTCGGGCCGGGCGTGTTCGTGCCCCGCCCGGAGACGGAGTCCGTGGTCGGCTGGGCCATAGACGCCGTGCGCGCCATGGACGTGGTCGAGCCGCTGATCGTCGACCTGTGCACCGGCTCCGGTGCCATCGCGCTCGCGCTCGCCCAGGAGGTGCCGCGCTCCCGCGTGCACGCCGTGGAGCTGTCCGAGGACGCGTTGCGCTGGACCCGTAAGAACGTCGAGGGGTCGCGGGTCGACCTGCGGCAGGGGAACGCCCTGACCGCCTTCCCCGACCTCGACGGGCAGGTCGACCTGGTCATCTCGAACCCGCCGTACATCCCGCTCACCGAATGGGAGTACGTCGCCCCCGAGGCCCGGGACTACGACCCCGAGCTGGCGCTGTTCTCCGGCGAGGACGGCCTCGACCTGATCCGGGGCCTGGAACGCACCGCGCACCGGCTGCTGCGCCCCGGCGGCGTCGTCGTCATCGAGCACGCCGACACCCAGGGCGGCCAGGTGCCGTGGATCTTCACTGAGGAGCGGGGCTGGGCCGACGCGGCCGACCACCCCGACCTCAACAACCGCCCGCGCTTCGCCACCGCCCGCAGGGCGCTGCCGTGAGCACCCACCAGACGTCACCCCAGCAGTACGCGTACGAGGAGGCCCGCTAGACATGGCACGGCGATACGACACCAACGACGCCACCGACCGCGTGACCGGTCTGCGTGAGGCCGCGTCCGCCGTCCGCCGTGGCGAGCTGGTGGTCCTCCCCACCGACACCGTGTACGGCATCGGTGCCGACGCGTTCTCCTCGGAGGCGGTGTCCGACCTGCTGGAGGCCAAGGGCCGCGGCCGCAACATGCCCACCCCCGTCCTCATCGGCTCCCCGAACACCCTGCACGGCCTGGTCACCGACTTCTCCGAGCTGGCCTGGGAGCTGGTCGACGCGTTCTGGCCGGGCGCGCTGACCCTGGTCGCCAGGCACCAGCCGTCGCTCCAGTGGGACCTGGGCGACACCCGGGGCACGGTCGCCGTGCGCATGCCGCTGCACCCGGTCGCCATCGAGCTGCTCACCGAGGTCGGCCCGATGGCCGTGTCGTCGGCGAACCTCACCGGGCACCCGGCGCCGGAGGACTGCGACGCCGCCCAGCAGATGCTCGGCGACTCCGTCTCCGTCTACCTCGACGGCGGCCCGACCCCCGGCAACGTGCCGTCCTCCATCGTCGACGTCACCGGCCCGGTGCCCGTCCTGCTGCGCGAGGGCGCCCTCTCGCCGGACGAACTGCGCAAGGTCGTACCCGACCTTGAGGTGGCCAATTGACAGCCCCTGACTCCCCCAGGCTCTCGGCTCCGCTCGAGCAGGGGGCACCCCCATGCGTGGCATAGGCAACCGGGAAAGCGCGGCGGAGATCACGACCACGTTCGTGGGGCTGCCGCGTGACAGTTTCCGCATCCTCCATGTCAGCACCGGAAACGTGTGCCGCTCGCCCATCACCGAGCGGCTGACCCGGCATTTCGTCTCGGAGCGGCTCGGTGTCCTCGGTGGCGGGCTGATCGTGGAGAGCGCCGGCACCTGGGGCCACGAGGGCGCGCCCATGGAGGCCAACGCCGAGACGGTGCTGGCCGACTTCGGCGCGGACGCCTCCGGCTTCGTGGGCCGGGAGCTGCTGGACGAGCATGTGATCCGGGCCGACCTGGTGCTCACCGCCACCCGTGACCACCGTGCCCAGGTGATCTCGATGGGGCACTCGGCGGGGCTGCGCACCTTCACGCTGAAGGAGTTCACCCGGCTGGTGAAGGCCATCGACCCGGCGACCCTGCCACCGCTGGAGGACGGGGTGGTCGCCCGGGCCCGCGCCCTGGTGCGGGCCGGCGCCGCGCTGCGCGGCTGGCTGCTGGCACCCACCGCCGAGGCCGACGAGGTGTACGACCCCTACGGGGCGCCGTTGACGTTCTTCCGGTCGGTCGGCGACGAGATACACCAGGCGCTGGACCCCGTGGTGACGGCGCTGACGGGGGTGGCGGCCCGGACCTGAGTCCCGGCCGTCACCACAGCCCTGCGACAGCGGGCGCCCGCGACCGCCCCGGCCTACATTGGACCTACGTCATCGTCGACGCCCGGAGTCCACCATGTCGGTCATCCATGCCCCAGAGGCCGATCTGCTGCGCCGGCAGGATCCCGCGCTCGCCGAGATCCTGCTCGGGGAGCTGGACCGGCAGTCGACCACGCTCCAGCTGAACGCCGCCGAGAACTTCGCCTCGCGGGCCGTGCTGGCCGCCCTCGGCTCGCCGCTCTCCAACAAGTACGCCGAGGGCTATCCAGGGTCCCGCTACCACGGCGGCTGCGAGATCGTCGACGTCGCCGAGGGGCTCGCCGTCCGGCGCGCCCAGACGCTGTTCGGCGCCGAGCACGCCAACGTCCAGTCCCACTCGGGCAGTTCGGCCGTCCTGGCCGCGTACGCCGCCCTGCTGCGCCCCGGCGACACGGTCCTCGCCCTCGGCCTGCGCCACGGCGGCCACCTCACCCACGGTTCACCCGTCAACTTCTCCGGCCGCTGGTTCGACTTCGTCGGCTACGGCGTCGACGAGGAGACCGGCCTCATCGCCTACGACCAGGTGCGCACCCTGGCCCGCGCCCACCGCCCCAAGGCGATCGTGTGCGGCTCGATCGCCTACCCGCGGCACATCGACTACGCCTACTTCCGCGAGGTCGCCGACGAGGTGGGCGCCTACCTCATCGCGGACGCGGCGCACCCCATCGGGCTCGTCGCCGGGGGAGCGGCGCCGAGTCCGGTGCCGTACGCCGATGTGGTGTGCGCCACCACGCACAAGGTGCTGCGTGGACCGCGCGGCGGCATGATCCTTTGCGGCGCCGAGCTCGCCGAGCGGGTCGACCGGGCCGTCTTCCCCTTCACCCAGGGCGGCGCCCAGATGCACAGCATCGCCGCGAAGGCCGTCGCCTTCGGGGAGGCGGCAACACCGGCCTTCCAGACGTACGCCCATCAGGTGGTCGCCAACGCCCGCTACCTGGCCGCCGCACTCGCCGCCGAGGGACTCGGCGTCACCACCGGCGGCACGGACACCCACCTCATCACCGCGGACCCGGCGCCGCTCGGCGTGGATGGCCGTACCGCCCGCGGCCGGCTCGCGGCCGCCGGGATGATCGTCGACTGCTGCGCCCTGCCGCACGACGCCCGCGGCCTGCGGCTGGGCACCGCTGCCGTCACCACCCAGGGGATGAGCGAGGATGAGATGGCTCGCATCGCCAAGTTGCTCGCGGAGGTGCTGCGGGACCAGGCCGACAGCAGGTCGGTGCGTGAAGAAGTGCGGGACCTCGCACGGGGATTTCCGCCGTATCCGCGCTGAGCCGGGGTAGCAGGGAATCCGTACACAGCCACACGTGCAACCATCGTCGCTACCCGGAAGTCCCCAACCATATGCGTCCCTCGCTAGGGTGTGGGGCTGAGATGGCCAGCGAGATCTGTGGGGAAGCCCGTGCGTGAATACCTGCTGACGCTCTGCATCACGGCCGCGGTGACGTACCTGCTGACAGGGCCGGTGCGGAAATTCGCGATCGTGGCCGGAGCGATGCCGGAGATCCGGGCACGTGACGTGCACCGGGAGCCCACTCCGCGGCTCGGCGGGATCGCGATGTTCTTCGGTCTGTGCGCGGGCCTGCTGGTCGCCGACCATCTCACCAACCTCAGCGAGGTCTTCGAGAAGTCCAACGAGCCTCGCGCCCTGCTCTCCGGGGCGGCGCTGATCTGGCTCATCGGTGTACTGGACGACAAGTTCGAGATCGACGCCCTGATCAAGCTGGGCGGCCAGATGATCGCCGCCGGCGTGATGGTGATGCAGGGCCTGACGATCCTGTGGCTGCCGGTGCCGGGTGTCGGCACGGTCGCGCTGACCCAGTGGCAGGGCACGCTGCTCACGGTGGCCCTGGTCGTCATCACCATCAACGCGGTCAACTTCGTCGACGGGCTGGACGGCCTGGCCGCGGGCATGGTGTGCATCGCGTCGGCCGCGTTCTTCATGTACGCGTACCGGATCTGGTACTCGTACGGCATCGAGGCCGCCGCCCCGGCCTCGCTCTTCGCCGTGGTGCTGATGGGCATGTGCCTGGGCTTCCTGCCGCACAACATGCACCCGGCCCGCATCTTCATGGGCGACTCGGGCTCGATGCTGATCGGCCTGGTGCTGGCGGCGGGCGCGATCTCGGTCACGGGGCAGGTCGACCCGGACCTGATGAACCTTTTCACCGGGTCCGAGCGCAACTCCGTGCACCAGATGGTGCCGGTCTACATTCCGCTGCTCATGCCGCTGACCATCATCGCGATCCCGGCCGCGGACCTGATCCTCGCGATCGTGCGCCGCACCTGGCGGGGCCAGTCGCCGTTCGCCGCGGACCGAGGGCACCTGCACCACCGGCTCCTGGAGATCGGGCACTCGCACAGCCGGGCCGTGCTGATCATGTACTTCTGGTCGGCGCTGATCGCCTTCGGCGCCCTCGGCTACTCGGTGAACTCGGCGTCCATGTGGATCGTCCTGGGCGTGGTGCTGCTCAGCGCCCTGGGCCTGGTCCTGCTGCTGCTGCCGCGCTTCACCCCGCGCGCCCCGCTGTGGGCCGAGCACTTCGTGCCGCCGCGCTACCGCCGGAGCCGGGCCGTGCCGCCGCCCGAGTCGGTGGTTCCGGTCGAGTCTCCCGCCGAGGAGGAGGAGCGCACGCCGGTCGCCGTCGGGGTCTCCGGTGTCAACGGGGCCACCGCCGTCGGCCCCCGCTCACGCTTCACAAGGTAAGAATCTGACTAAGGCATTGCCGGCCGCGGGGGAATGAACGCCCTAATACCAGACAAGTCGGCTCGGATTCCGCACAGACGCGCAGCATCACTCTCATGTGTGACAGTGCGCACACCCCCAGGTAAAGACCTCATCAAATAGTTTGTGATACGGTTCACGAGAACCCCCCCGGATAGAGCCGACGGACCGTGGTGCGACGGTCCACCGGCATGAGGTTCTCTCTCAGCCCGGGACTACGCTCGTCCATGACGACACCCTGCCCCCCTGTGAAAGCGGAGTTGCCGCCATGCCGTCCAATGACGCCCGGAACCTTCTGCAGACAGCTGCGCCCACAGCCGCTGTCGGTGTGGTCACGGTCGCGGTCAGTGGTGTGGTCGCAGGTGGCAAGGGAGCGCTCGGTGCCGGCATCGGCACACTGCTCGCCATCCTCTTCATGGGGATCGGTCTGTTCGTTCTGCAATGGACGGCGAAAACGCTCCCCCAGCTCTTCCAGGCCATGGGGATGATGCTCTACGTCGCCCAGCTCCTGTTGCTCCTGATCTTCGTCGCCCTCTTCAAGGACACCTCTCTCTTCCATCCGAAGACGTTCGCCATCGGCCTCGTCGTCGCGACCGTCGTATGGATGGCCGCGCAGGCCCGAGCGCACATGAAGGCCAAGATCTTCTACGTCGATCCGGATGCCGCGAAGAGCGAGAAGCCCGAGAAGACAGGGCCGTCGTCGTGAGGGGTAGGGGCGGGATAAGGGCCAGTGAGAACTCCTGCTATCGTCCGGTGCCAACTGCGGCATCGCGGGCGCGGGCATCCGAGCTGACGCCTGCTCGATCGCGAGGCTTGATGTCCCCCAGCCGCCCCCACATCCGTAACACCTGTCCGGTGCCGACCCGCGGCCCTGTGCCGCGCCGACACAACGAGGTTGCCGTACCCATGCGTCACGCCGAAGGAGCCCGTGGTGAGTGCTGACCAGACCCAGCTCGCCTTTGACTGGAGTTGTCGGATCATGTCCGACAACGGGTGTGGCTTTCCGGCTCCGGGCCTGCACTCGTTTCTCTTCCAGCCGATCACCACGGTGGGAGGGTTCGAGTTCAACAAGGTGATGCTGCTCGCGCTCATCACCACCGTGATCGTGATCGGCTTCTTCTGGGCGGCCTTCGGCAAGGCGAAGGTGGTTCCGGGCAAGCTCCAGATGATCGGCGAGGCCGGCTACGACTTCGTGCGCCGCGGCATCGTCTACGAGACCCTTGGCAAGCGTGAGGGCGAGAAGTGGGTCCCGCTCATGGTCTCGCTCTTCTTCTTCATCTGGATCATGAACATCTGGTCGGTGATTCCGCTGGCCCAGTTCCCGGTGTCGTCGATCATCGCGTACCCGGCGGTGCTGGCCGCGATCGTCTACCTCACCTGGGTCGGACTGACCTTCAAGCGCCACGGCTTCGTCGGCTTCTTCAAGAACGTGACCGGCTACGACAAGTCGCTCGGTCCGGTGCTGCCGCTCGTCATGATCATCGAGTTCTTCTCGAACCTGCTGGTCCGCCCGTTCACGCACGCCGTGCGACTCTTCGCCAACATGTTCGCCGGCCACCTGATGCTGGTCATGTTCACCGTCGCCTCCTGGTACCTGCTGAACAGCTGGCTGATCCCGGCCGCGGGCGTCTCCTTCATCATGACGATGGCCATGATCCTCTTCGAGCTTTTCGTGCAGGCCGTCCAGGCGTACGTCTTCGTACTGCTGGCCTGCACGTACATCCAGGGCGCTCTGGCCGAGCACCACTGAGCCCCCAACGCCCGCTAGCCCCCAGAACGTCCGGTGGCCAACCCCCGCCGGTCCATGAAAGAGAAGGAAGATTCAGCATGGCTGCCACTGAGACCCTCGCCGCTGTCTCCGGTTCGCTCGGCTCCATCGGCTACGGCCTCGCCGCCATCGGCCCCGGCATCGGCGTCGGCATCATCTTCGGCAACGGCACCCAGGCCCTGGCCCGTCAGCCCGAGGCCGCCGGCCTGATCCGCGCCAACCAGATCCTGGGCTTCGCCTTCTGTGAGGCGCTCGCCCTCATCGGCATCGTTATGCCGTTCGTGTTCGGTGTGTAAGTAGCCACCGCTTACCGACACGATTCGACGAAAGGCACTGATGTGATCGCCAACCTGGTGCAGCTGGCGGCCGAGGAGGAGCAGAGCCCGCTCATCCCGCCCGGCCCCGAGCTGCTCGTCGGCACCATCGCCTTCGCCATCGTCTTCTTCATCTTCTGGAAGAAGCTGCTTCCGAACATCAACAAGGTTCTGGAGGAGCGCCGCGCGGCGATCGAAGGCGGTATTGAAGAGGCCGAGACCATGAAGGTCGAGGCTCAGAGCGTCCTTGAGCAGTACAAGGCCCAGCTCGCCGAGGCCCGGCACGAGGCCGCGCGGCTGCGCCAGGAGGCTCAGGAGCAGGGTGCCGCGCTCATCGCCGAGATGCGCGCGGAAGGCCAGCGGCAGCGCGAGGAGATCGTCGCCGCCGGTCACACCCAGATCGAGGCCGACCGCAAGGCCGCCTCGTCCGCGCTCCGGCAGGACGTCGGCAAGCTGGCCACCGAGCTGGCCGGCAAGCTGGTCGGTGAGTCCCTGGAGGACCACGCCCGGCAGAGCCGTGTGATCGACCGCTTCCTCGACGAGCTCGAGGAGAAGGCCGAGGCGTCTCGATGAACGGAGCGAGCCGCGAAGCACTGGCAGCCGCGCGTGAGCGTCTCGACGCGCTGACAGACGCCACGTCCGTGGACACGGCGCGGCTCGCCGACGAGCTGGCCGCGGTGACCGCGCTGCTCGACCGCGAGGTCAGCCTGCGCCGGGTCCTCACAGACCCGGCGCAGGCCGGTGAGAACAAGGCCGAGCTGGTCCAGCGCCTGCTCGGCACCCAGGTCGGCGGCGAGACCGCGGACCTGGTGTCCGGCATGGTGCGCTCCCGCTGGTCGCAGTCGCGCGACCTGGTGGACGCGCTGGAGGAGCTGGCGAACACCGCCGACCTCACCGCCGCACAGCAGGGCGGCACGCTCGACAGCGTCGAGGACGAGCTGTTCCGGTTCGGCCGGATCGTCGCCTCCAGCACCGAGCTGCGCGCCGCGCTGACCGACCGCAAGGCCACCGTCGCCGCCAAGAGCGAGCTGCTGCGCAGTCTGCTCGGCGGAAGGGCGGCCCCGGCCACCGAGCGTCTGGTGACGCGCCTTGTGACCGCGCCGCGGGGACGTAGCCTGGAAGCGGGACTTGAGTCCCTGTCCAAGCTCGCCGCCGAGCGGCGGGATCGCATGGTGGCCGTCGTCACCTCGGCGGTGCCGCTGAGCGACGCACAGAAGCAGCGCCTCGGCGATGCTCTCGCGAAGCTCTACGGCCGTCGGATGCACCTCAACCTCGACCTGGACCCCGAGGTCCTCGGCGGGATCCGGGTGCAGGTCGGCGACGAGATCATCAACGGCTCCCTCGCGGACCGCATCGCGGACGCCGAGCGCCGGCTGGCGAGCTAGCCGCAACTGAACACGCAAGTCGTACCTACGGCCCGGTTGGGCCGTGCAGAGGATTCACCTCTCTTAGGGGGGAGTCCCCATCCCCCCAAAGTGAAACTTCGGGCCCAACAAGGAGAGCAGGGAACCCAGATGGCGGAGCTCACGATCCGGCCGGAGGAGATCCGGGACGCACTGGAGACCTTCGTCCAGTCGTACAAGCCGGACGCGGCCTCGCGCGAGGAGGTCGGTACGGTCACCCTTGCCGGCGACGGCATCGCGAAGGTCGAGGGTCTGCCCTCGGCCATGGCCAACGAACTGCTGAAGTTCGAGGACGGCACCCTCGGCCTCGCCCTCAACCTCGAGGAGCGCGAGATCGGTGCCATCGTCCTCGGTGAGTTCAGCGGTATCGAGGAGGGGCAGCCGGTCACCCGCACCGGTGAGGTCCTCTCCGTCGCGGTCGGCGAGGGTTACCTCGGCCGCGTGGTCGACCCCCTCGGCGCCCCGATCGACGGCCTCGGCGAGATCGAGACCTCGGGTCGTCGTGCCCTTGAGCTGCAGGC
>NZ_JBFBJT010000145.1:0-17719 GCF_040686175.1 Streptomyces sp. NPDC086077
CCCCTTGCCACCCCCGACTTCGGCCTGCTCGGTCAGGTGAGCCTGTTCGGCGGCTTCGCCAAGGTCGGCGTGCTGACCGGCATCCTGTTCGTCTTCACGGTCCTGCTGTCGTGCTTCTTCGACGCGATGGGCACGATCATGGGCGTCAGCGACGAGGCCAAGCTGACCGACGCCCAGGGGCAGATGCCGGGCATCAACAAGGTCCTGTTCGTCGACGGCGTCGCCGTCGCCGCGGGTGGTGCCAGCTCCTCCTCGGCGACCACCTGCTTCGTGGAGTCCACGGCGGGCGTCGGCGAGGGTGCCCGTACCGGTTTCGCGAACATCGTCACGGGTGCGCTGTTCGCCGTGGCGCTCTTCCTGACGCCGGTCGCCACCATGGTCCCGTCACAGGCGGCCACGCCCGCGCTGCTCGCGGTCGGCTTCCTGATCCTGGCCGGTTCCATCCGGGAGATCGACTGGGCGGACTACACGATCGCCATCCCGGCCTTCGTGACGATGCTGATGATGCCGTTCACCTACTCGATCACCAACGGCATCGGGATGGGCTTCATCACCTTCGTGGTGCTGCGCCTGGCGGCGGGCCGGGGCCGGGAGGTCCCGGCGGCGATGTACGCCGTGGCGGCGGTCTTCGCCTTCTACTACCTGATGCCGGCGCTGGGCCTCACGTGACCCCGTAGAACCGCTCCGTCTCCTCGACGGCGGCCTCGAACCGCTCGTCGAAGTCATCGCGAATGAGCGTCCGGACGACATAGTCCTGGACGCTCATTCCGCGTTTCGCCGCCCGGTGCCGCAGGCGTTCGAGCAGGTCACCGTCTATTCGCAGGCTGAGCACACTGGTCCCCATGTGCATGAGGGTCGGGGGCGCCGCCGGGCGGCGTGTCACGTTCCGCGGCGGGATCACTCGTATGGGTGAAGCTGGGGTTTCGTGGCGCGTCTCACGGGCATCCAGGCGCGCCCCGAGTGTTCTTTAGGGAGGGTAATGAGTTAAGCTAAAGAACATGCCGGACCTTACGCATGGCGACGACGCTGCCGCCGTGAACTCCCTGCGATCCGCCGTGATGCGGCTGTCCCGTCGGCTCAAGCACCAGCGGGTCGACGAGTCACTGAGCCCGACCGAGATGTCGGTCCTTGGCACCCTCGCGCGTTGCGGCACCGCCACCCCGGGCGAGCTCGCCCGGAAGGAGCACGTGCAGCCGCCGTCGATGACCCGCATCGTCGCGTTGCTGGAGGCCAAGGGGCTGGTCAGGCTGGAGCCGCACCCCGAGGACCGGCGCCAGAAGGTCGTCACGCAGACGGAGCGCGCCGAGGCGATGCTCGAGGAGAGCCGCCGCAAGCGGAACGCGTTCCTGGCCTCGCTGGTCGAGGGACTCGACGAGGACGAGTGGGCGAAACTGCGCGCCGCCGCCCCCGTGCTGGAGAAGCTCGCGCATCTGTAACCGCACCGCCGGAGGAGGCGAACCCTTTTGAGTACGGGATCCGGAGCAGATTCCGCCCCCGCACCGACCACCCACGACACCCAGCCCGTCCCCGATCCACCGGACCTCACGTCCAAGGACACCCGTAAGTCCTCCATGTTCGGCTCGCTGAAGGTTCGGAACTACCGTCTCTTCTTCCTCGGCCAGGTCGTGTCCAACACCGGCACCTGGATGCAGCGCATCGCGCAGGACTGGCTGGTCCTCAGCCTCACCGGCTCCGCGACGGCCGTCGGCTTCACGACGGCGCTCCAGTTCCTGCCGATGCTGTTCTTCGGTCTCTACGGCGGCGTCCTCGTCGACCGCCTCCCCAAGCGCCCCACGCTGATGGTCACCCAGACGGCGATGGCGTTCACGGGCCTGGCTCTCGCCGCCCTGACGCTGACCGGCCACGTCGAGGTCTGGCACGTGTACGTCGCCGCCTTCGCGGTCGGCCTCGCCACGGTCGTGGACAACCCGGCCCGCCAGTCCTTCGTGAGCGAGATGGTCGGTCCCGACCAGCTCCAGAACGCCGTCAGCCTGAACTCCGCGAACTTCCAGTCCGCCCGCATGATCGGCCCCGCCGTCGCCGGCGTGCTGATCACCGGCGTGGGCACGGGCTGGGCGTTCCTCTTCAACGGCCTGTCCTACGTCGCCCCGCTCGTCGGCCTGCTGCTGATGCGGGGGCGTGAACTGCACACCGTCCAGCGGGCCCCCCGCGGCAAGGGGCAGCTGCGGGAGGGCCTGAGGTACGTCGCGGGGCGCCCGGAGCTGATCTGGCCGATCGTGCTGGTCGGCTTCATCGGGACGTTCGCGTTCAACTTCCCGGTCTACCTCTCGGCCTTCGCGGACGACGTCTTCCACGCGGGCGCGGGCACGTACAGCCTGTTCAACACGCTGATGGCGGTCGGCTCGGTGGCCGGAGCGCTGCTCGCCGCGCGCCGGGGCACGGCCCGGATGCGGCTGCTGGCGGTGGCGGCGCTGGTCTTCGGCACGGTGGAGATCGTGGCGGCGGCGACGCCGTCGCTGTGGCTCTTCGCGCTGCTGATGATCCCGCTCGGCGTCTGCGGCATGACGGTCAACGTCACCGCCAACACCGGCATCCAGATGGCCACCGACCCGGCGATGCGGGGCCGTGTCATGGCCCTCTACATGATGGTCTTCCTGGGCGGCTCCCCGGTCGGCGCCCCGCTCGTCGGCTGGGTCACGGACACCTACGGCGCCCGCGTCGGCCTGGCGACCGGCGGCGCGGTCGCGGCCCTGGCCGCCACGGCCATCGGCCTGATCCTGGCCCGCGTCGGCGGCCTGCGGCTGTCGGTGGGCTGGCACCAGGGACATCCGAGGATCCGTTTCGTCCCCAGGGAACGTCAGGAGGAACTGGCTGCGGCGGCGTGACCCGGGGGCGGAGGGGCGCGCCTGGGCAGACTGGGCCCATGAGACTCTTCGCCGCCCTGCTGCCGCCCGAGGACGTCGCCCGGGAACTGGCCCGCGAAGTGACCGGCCTGAAGGGGTTGCCCGGTGCCGACGGACTGCGCTGGACCGGGCCGCCCGGGTGGCACTTCACGCTCGCCTTCTACGGGGAGGTCCACGAGGACCTCGTACCGGAGCTGACGGCGCGGCTCGGGCGGGCCGCGCAGCGCACGGTGGCGTTTCCGCTGGCCGTGCGGGGCGGGGGGCAGTTCGGGCAGGGGCGGGCGCTGTGGGCCGGCGCGGAGGGGGACCTCGCGACGCTGAGGCTGCTGGCCGAGCGGGCGGAGGCGGCGGCGCGCAAGGCGGGGGTGGCGATGGGGGAGCACCGGCGGTACAAGGCCCATCTCACGCTGGCGCGCAGCCGGGAGGCCACGGACGTGCGGGCGTGTCTGGAGGCGCTGGCCGGGTTCACGAGCCGTACCTGGACGGTGGACGAGCTGGCGTTGGTGCGCAGCCACCTGCCGCGGTCCGGGGTGCGGGGTGAGCAGCCGCGCTACGAGACGGTCGCCCGCCGGCCGCTCGGCGGGGCCGGTTAGTCTCGGTACGTGGACCCGAAAACCCGGAACCGGATCATGGCCGGCGCGCTTGTACTCATGTTCGTGGTGGTTGCCTTGGCCTCGGCCGTCAGGTAGCCGTCGACGGGAGGTGCCCAGGGGGCGGGGGCTGCGGGTCGTGTGGCGGCTGGGGGCCGTCCGTGGCTGGTCGCGCGGTTCCCCGCGCCCCTTCAGGGCGTTGGCCGGCCGTCGGGCTTGAGGTGGCCGTTCGTGGGGGGTCAGGGGGCGGGGGCCGTGGGTTGTCCGGCGGCTGGTCGCGCGGTTCCCCGCGCCCCTTCAGGGCGTTCCGGTCACCAGGCGAAGGCCTCCGGTGACGGGCCCGGGCCCGGGAAGATGTCGTCCAGGTCGGTCAGCAGGTCCTCCGGGAGGTCCAGGTCGACGGCCCGCAGCGCGGAGTCGAGCTGGGCGGCGGTGCGGGGGCCGACGATCGGGCCGGTCACGCCGGGGCGAGTGAGCAGCCAGGCCAGGGCGGCCTCGCCGGGTTCCAGCCCGTGCTTGTCGAGCAGGTCCTCGTACGCCTGGATACGCGCGCGTCCGGCCGGGTCGGCGAGGGTGTCGGCGGCCCGCCCGGTGGCACGGCGGCGGCCCTCGACCTCCTTCTTGAGCACACCGCCGAGCAGCCCGCCGTGCAGCGGCGACCACGGGATGACGCCGAGGCCGTAGTCCTGCGCGGCCGGGATGACCTCCATCTCGGCGCGGCGCTCGAAGAGGTTGTAGAGGCACTGCTCGCTGACCAGCCCGATGGTGCCGTTCCGGCGCGCGGCGATCTCGTTGGCCTGGGCGATCTTGTAGCCGGGGAAGTTGCTCGACCCGACGTACAGGATCTTGCCCTGCTGCACCAGGACGTCGATCGCCTGCCAGATCTCGTCGAACGGGGTGTCCCGGTCGATGTGGTGGAACTGGTAGAGGTCGATGTGGTCGGTCTGGAGCCGCTTGAGGCTGGCGTCCACCGCGCGTCGGATGTTCAGCGCGGAGAGCTTGTCGTGGTTGGGCCAGGCGGGGGAGCCGTCGCCCGTCATGTTGCCGTACACCTTGGTGGCGAGGACGACCTTCTCCCGCCGGTCACCCCCCTTGGCGAACCAGTTGCCGATGATGCGTTCGGTACGGCCCTTGTTCTCGCCCCAGCCGTAGACGTTGGCGGTGTCGACGAAGTTGATGCCCGCGTCCAGCGCCGCGTCCATGATCGCGTGGCTGTCGGCCTCGTCCGTCTGCGGGCCGAAGTTCATCGTGCCGAGGACGAGGCGGCTGACCTTGAGTCCGGTGCGTCCGAGCTGCGTGTACTTCATGGTGTCCAAGCCAACGACTTGAAGTGCGCTTCAGGCAAGCCCCGTTCAGCGCGAGACGAGCACCGCGAGCCCCAGGACGACGGCCGGCGTGAGCACCAGCGTGGCCAGATGGGTGAGCAGGGTGCGCCAGAGCGCGAGGACGGAGAACAGCACCAGGCCGCCCGCCAGCCAGCAGCCGAAGGCCTGGATCGCGAGCCCCTCGGCCGCGCTCTCCTGCGCCCCGGTGGTGACCTCGGCGCCCAGGACGCCACCGATCGTCATCAGGAAGAGCCCGCAGCACAGCAGCGGATTCACCACCCCGACGGCGACCGCGAGCGGCCCGTCCGCCCGGCGGACGCCTCTCCACAGTCGTATCGCGCTCATGAGCAGGGAAGCGTACCCGGGGACGATCCCCGTGGGACAGGACGATGGAGGGACTCCTCATGCCGGCCGCCCTGACCGACACCCTGGTACGACTTCTGCGCCGCACGCTCGGCGACCGCGTCCTCGGCGTCGACCTGCACGGTTCGGCCGTCCGCGCGGGCCTTCGTCCGCACAGTGACGTCGATGTTCTCGCCGTCGTGGGCCGGCCGACGACGTATGCCCGACGTGCGGAGCTGGTGCGGGAGTTGTTCGGCGGTCCGGCATGGTGCGGCGGGGCGACACCCGGCCCTGGTCCGGGCGCGGGCCGGGTATCTGGGCCAGGAGACGGCGGCCCCGTCGGGCGCCGCCGCGCGAGCGTGCGCCGGCGCACTCGTACGCGGCTTGCGCGCCGTCGCCGGTCAGCCCTCGTAGTCGGCCCCCAGCCCCCACCCCTGGTACATCGCCTCGGCGAACGCCTGGGCGATCTTGTGCTCGCCGCTCTCGTTCGGGTGGGTGCCGTCGTAGGTGTCCGTGTGGATGTCGTACGACACCGGCGGTGTCGCCAGCAGCAGCGGTGAGCGTGGCTCGTCCAGGTCGGCGACCGCCTTCGCGAGGAGCTCGTTGAAGGCGGCCACCTGCTCGGCGAAGGGGGCGTCCGACGTGCAGCGCACGTTCGGGATCACGGGGAGGACGACGACGCGCACCCGCGGGTTGGCCTCGCGCGCGGCGGCGACGAAGGCGCGGACGTTCTGTGCCGTCTGCTCGGCGTTGGTGTAGAAGCCCAGGTCGATCAGGCCCAGCGAGACCAGCAGCACGTCCGCGCGGCACTCGCGCACCGCCCCGCCGATCAGCGGGGCCATGTGCAGCCAGCCCTCGCCCCAGCCGGCCAGATGGCCGCGGGGGAAGCCGGGTTCCGCGTAGGCGTACGAGTCAGGCGCCTCGGCCGCCTTGTCGTACAGCGTCTCGCGCGGGCCGACGAGCGCGAACGGGCCGCCGTACGTCTCGCACAGGTGCCGCCACATCCGGTAACGCCATGTGTGTTCGCCCGCGCTGCCGATGGTCATGGAGTCGCCTACGGGCATGAACCTGAGCATCCGCTCATGATGGAGGATCGGCGCCGAAGGTGGGGTGTGAGGCCCACCACCCCGGTGAAAAGCCTGGCGGGATGGCAGTCTTGGGGACATGCGCCGCTCTCTCGCCCTCCTCGCCGCTGCCCTCCTCGCGAGCGCGTTCACCGTGCCGACCGCCTCCGCAGCCGACGGGGACGAGGGGTTCACGATCAAGGACCCGCGCATCACCGAGTCCAGTGGTCTCGCCGCGTCCCGCCGGCACCCCGGCATCTACTGGACCCACAACGACAGCGACGACGGCGCCTACCTGTACGCCGTGGACAGCGCGACCGGCGAGACCGTCGCCACCCTCACCCTCACCGGCGTCGGCCGCCCCCGCGACGTCGAGGCCGTCTCCATCGGGCCCGGCAACCAGATCTATGTGGGCGACATCGGCGACAACCTCGGCGGCACCTGGGACCACGTCTGGATCTACCAGCTCCCCGAGCCCAAGGAGCTGAAGGACCAGACCCTGCGGGCCACGCAGTACGTCGTCAAGTACTCCGACGGGCCGCGGGACGCCGAGTCGCTCGTCGTGCACCCCAGGACCGGGCGGGTCTACATCGTCGACAAGAACGAGGCCGGCGGGCACCTCTACGAGGGACCGGCGGAGCTGTCGTCCTCCGGCACGAACGTCTTCGAGCCGATCGCCGCCGTCCCCGACCTGGAGGCCACCGACGCCGCGCTCTCCCCGGACGGCGAACGGCTCGTCGTGCGCAGCTACTTCGGCTCGCTCGCCTACGACTGGAACGACGGCCGCATCAAGCGCACCGGGCGGCTCGGCGTGCCGTCCCTGGGCCAGGGCGAGTCGGTGACGTACACCGCCGACGGGACGAAGGTCATGTTCGGCAACGAGGGCGCCGACAGCTCGGTGGAGCCCCTGGACGCCCCCGGTGCCTCGGCCGACGGGTCCGGCAGGTCCCCGTCCGCGGACGGTGGTTCGGCCGCCGCGGGGAGCGAGGACGGCGGTATCTCGGTCGGCGCCGGGGCCATCGCCGTGGTCGTGGCCTGCGCCCTGATCCTCGGCCTGGGCCGGCTGCGGCGCCGGGGTTAGCCGGCCGCTAGGCCGACGTCCGCCGTTCGGCCACGATCGCCTCCAGGCCGTCCAGGATCCGCTGCAGCCCGAACTCGAAGTGGTCGAAGTCGGCGCCCCAGGTGTTCTCGTCCAGGGACGCCATCACCGGGTAGCGGCCGCTGGCCATGACCTTCTCCAGCACGGGCACCTGCGCCTCCCAGAACTCGGTGTCCGTCAGGCCCGTCCGGTGCTCCGCCTCCTCCTGGTGCACCTGTGTGCGGGCGGCGCCGACCACGTAGGAGTCGACCAGGATGATCGCCGAGACCAGTTCGCGGTCCGGCAGACCCATCGGACGGATGCGGGTGAGGACCTTCTCCATGCCGTCGATGGCGGCGGGGCCGAGGATCGGGCGGGACTGGTTGACGTGCAGCAGCCAGGGGTGGCGGCGGTAGAGCTCGAGGGTGGCGCGGCCCAGCGCCTCCAGGGCGCCGCGCCAGCCGCCGTCGCCGAGGCCGTCCGGGTCGTCCGACGGGCGCTGCACCCGGTCCAGCATCAGATCGAGCAGTTCGGCCTTGCCGGGGACGTAGCGGTACAGCGACATCGCGCCGGTGCCGAGCTCGGCGGCGACGCGCCGCATCGACACCGCGTCCAGGCCCTCCGCGTCCGCCACCCGGACCGCGGCTTCCACGATCCGGTCGAGCGTCAGGCCCGGCTTGGGTCCGCGACTGGGCCGCCGGCCGGTGTCCCACAGCAGTTCCAGGGTCCGCTGGATGTCGCCGCTGCCGCTGGTCTCGGTGCCGCCCTTGCCGCTCGTCATAGGGCTCAGTCTAGGTGCCCGGAGGAAAACTGAGTACGCCGTACGCGTAATCGGGTACGCTGTACCCGGTGAAGAGGAGAAGGGGGATCCCATGAGCGAGGGATACGCCGTGCGGGCCGAGGGTCTGGAGAAGCGCTACGGCGAGAAACGCGCCTTGGACGGCTTCGACCTGACGGTGCGTGAGGGCACCGTGCACGGACTGCTCGGCCCGAACGGCGCGGGCAAGACCACCGCCGTCCGCATCCTGTCCACGCTGCTGCGGCTGGACGGCGGGCGGGCCACGGTGGCCGGACTGGACGTGGCGCGCCAGGCGCGCGAGGTGCGGGCCCGGATCGGGCTCACCGGGCAGTACGCGGCGGTGGACGAGGTGCTCACCGGCCGGCAGAACCTGGAGATGTTCGGCCGGCTGTTCCACCTGGGCGGGAAGCGGGCGAAGCTGCGCGCCGCCGAGCTGCTGGAGCAGTTCGACCTGACCGCCGCCGCCGACAAGGGCGTCGGCGACTACAGCGGCGGCATGCGGCGCCGCCTCGACCTCGCCGCGTCGATGATCCTGGCCCCGGCGGTCCTCTTCCTCGACGAGCCGACGACGGGCCTGGACCCGCGCAGCCGAGGCGAGGTCTGGGACTCGGTGCGGGAGCTGGTGGCGGGCGGCACGACGGTGCTGCTGACCACCCAGTATCTGGAGGAGGCCGACAAGCTGGCCTCCCGCGTCACCGTCATCGACCAGGGGCGTGCCATCGCCGACGACACCCCGGACGGACTGAAGAACCGGATCGGCGGCGACCGGATCGAGGTCGTGGTCGCCGAGCGGTCGGACATCGCGCGGGCGGTGAAGGTGGTCGCCCGGGTCTCCGACGGCGAGCCGGAGACGGACGAGAGCGAGTTGCGGGTGCACGCGGCCGTCACGGACCGGGTGACCGCGCTGACGGACGTCGCCCGCACCCTCCAGGACGAGGGCGTCCGCGTCGAGGACATCGGGCTGCGCAGGCCGAGCCTCGACGACGTGTTCCTGCGCCTGACCGGACACCGCACGGAAGCGAAGGAGCCCCCCGCATGACCGCCGCCGACCTGGCAGGCCCGGCCACCCGCGGACGGACGTACTGGCTGCTCGCCGACTGCTGGAACATCGTCCGCCGCGGCCTGACCCACTACCGGCGCCAGCCCGTCAACATCGCCTGGCAGCTGGGCTTCCCCATTCTCTCCGTCCTCCTGTACGGCTATGTCTTCGGCAGCGCCATGAGGGTGCCCGGCGGCGGGGACTACAAGGACTTCCTGATGCCGGGCATGTTCGTGATGACGATGGCCTTCGGCTTCATCAACACCGCCACGGTCGTGGTGTACGACTCGACCAAGGGCGTCATCGACCGGTTCCGCTCGATGCCGATGGCTTCCTCGGCGGTGGTCGCCGGGCGCGGGGTGACCGATCTGCTCGTGGCCTGCGCGGAGTTGGCCATCATGATGCTGACCGCGTTCGCCATGGGCTGGCGGCCGGACGGCGGCCTGGGCTTCCTCGCCGCGTTCGGGCTGCTGCTGTGGCTGAGGTTCGCGCTGATCTGGATCGGTGTGTGGCTCGGCCTGCTCGTGCCCAACCCGGAGGCGGCCGGCGGGCTGTTCGCGGTGGCCTTCCCGCTGACGATGATCTCCAGCATCTTCGTCGCCCCGCAGCTGATGCCCGACTGGCTGGGCTGGGTGGCGGCGTGGAACCCCATCTCCTCGACGGCCGCGGCCACCCGTGAGCTGTTCGGGACGCCGGTCGGCGGAGGCGACTCCTGGATCGAGCAGCACGCGCTGCTGATGGCGGGCGTGTGGCCGATGGTGCTGACCCTGGTCTTCCTGCCGCTCGCGGTACGCCGCTTCCAGAAGCTGAGCCGGTAGGCCGCCTGCGGCGATGGCCCGGAGCGACGCTCCGGGCCCTTCCTGGTGCCGCGTTCGGCTACAGCTGCTCGATCACGTAGTCGACGCACTTCGTCAGCGCCTCGACGTCCGCCGGGTCGATCGCCGGGAACATCGCGACCCGGAGCTGGTTGCGGCCGAGTTTGCGGTAGGGCTCGGTGTCGACGATGCCGTTGGCGCGCAGCACCTTGGCGACGGCCGCCGCGTCCACCTCGTCGGTGAAGTCGATCGTGCCGATGACGTGCGAGCGCTTGGCCGGGTCGGCGACGAACGGGTTGGCGTACTTGCTGTCCTCGGCCCAGCCGTACAGCGTGCGCGCGGAGGTCGACGTACGCCGCACCGCCCAGTCCAGACCGCCCTGGCCCCGCAGCCAGTCCAACTGCTCCTTCAGCAGGAAGAGGGTGGCGAGCGCGGGGGTGTTGTACGTCTGGTTCTTGCGGGAGTTGTCGATCGCCGTCGGCAGGCTGAAGAACTCCGGCACGTGCCGCCCCGACGCGTGGACGCGCTCGGCGCGCTCGATCGCGGCGGGGGAGAAGACGCCGATCCACAGTCCGCCGTCGGAGGCGAAGGACTTCTGCGGGGCGAAGTAGTAGACGTCCGTCTCGGACACGTCGACCGGCAGACCGCCGGCGCCGCTCGTCGCGTCCACGAGGACCAGCGCGCCCTCGTCGGCGCCGGCCACCCGCTTGATGGGCATGGCGACGCCGGTCGAGGTCTCGTTGTGGGTGAACGCGTAGACGTCCACGCCTGCCGTGGCCCGCGGCTCGGGGTGCGTGCCCGGGTCGGAGGCGATGATGTCGGGCTCGGCCAGCCAGGGGGCGAGCTTGGCCGCCTTGGCGAACTTGGAGCTGAACTCGCCGAAGGACAGGTGCTGCGACCTGTTCTCGATCAGGCCGTGCGTCGCGATGTCCCAGAACGCGGTCGAGCCGCCGTTGCCGAGGATCACCTCGTAGCCGTCGGGGAGCTGGAACAGCTCGCGGATGCCCTCGCGCACCGCGCCGACCAGGTTCTTGACCGGTGCCTGCCGGTGGGAGGTGCCCAGGAGAGACGTGCCGGTCGCGGCCAGGGCGTCCAGCGCCTCCGTCCGCACCTTGGAGGGACCCGCGCCGAAACGACCGTCCGCGGGCTTGATGTCAGAGGGAATCCGGATCTCAGCCACGAGGGGAGACTAGCCGCTGGGGGAAACCTGGTCGAAGCGTCGTCCGTCGGATGAGACGGCGTTTCGCGCGGGCGGCGGGGGAGGGCACAGTGGTCAGTGGCAAAACGAGTTCACACGCCTGACCAAGTCCATTACCCTGGACTGGCAAGTACAGCAAGATGAACGTTCCCCGGATCCGTCCCCGTCCTTTGGAAGGCCCCGTGAGCACCCCCAGCGCCACCCCCTCGTCCCCGGCGGCGTCGCCGTCGTCCGCGTCGACCGCGGCGAGCGCGCCCTCGCCGGTCCAGGGGCGGCAGGACGGTCGCTTCGGGGGCTCCCTCGGTCCCGTCGGCCTGGTGCTGGCGGGAGGGCTGTCGGTGCAGTTCGGCGGTGCCCTCGCGGTCAGCCTGATGCCGCGGGCCGGCGCGCTCGGCATCGTGACGCTACGGCTGGCGGTGGCGGCGATCGTGCTCATGCTGGTGTGCCGGCCCCGGCTGCGCGGGCACTCGCGCACCGACTGGGGCACGGTCGTCGTCTTCGGCATCACCATGGGCGCGATGAACGGCCTCTTCTACCAGGCTGTGGACCGGATTCCGCTCGGTCCTGCGGTCACCCTGGAGGTGCTCGGCCCGCTCGCCCTGTCCGTCCTCGCCTCCCGGCGGGCGATCAACTTCGTCTGGGCGGGCCTGGCCCTGGGCGGTGTCTTCCTGCTCGGCGGCGGGAACTTCGACAGCCTCGACCCGGTCGGCGCGGCCTTCGCGCTGGGGGCGGGCGCGATGTGGGCGGCGTACATCCTCTTCAGCGCGCGAACGGGTCGCCGCTTCCCGCAGGCCGACGGGCTGGCGCTCGCCATGGTGGTCGCGGCGGTGCTGTTCCTGCCGCTGGGCGTCGCGGAGTCGGGCACGAAGCTGCTGGACCCGGAGATCCTCGCCCTCGGCGCGGCCGTCGCGGTGATGTCGTCCGTCCTGCCCTACACCCTCGAACTCCTCGCCCTGCGCCGCCTGCCCGCCCCCACGTTCGCCATCCTCATGAGCCTGGAACCCGCCATCGCCGCGACGGCCGGCTTCCTGGTCCTGAACCAGTCCCTGACCGCCATGGAGGCCGCGGCCATCGCCCTGGTCATCGCGGCAAGCATGGGCGCGGTGCGGACGCAGGTGGGGCGCCGCAAGCTGGTGTCGCCGGAGGCCTGATCGGCGGGTCAGGCCCCGGTCCGCTCCCACACCGAGACATGGCTTCGGCTCTCGCCCGAGAACGGCGTCCCCGTCCAGTCCTCCCACCGGGCGCGCAGGCGCATTCCGGCCAGCCGGGCCATCAGGTCCAGCTCGGAGGGCCAGACGTACCGGAACGGGATGGAGCGGAACGAGCCCCGTCCGCCCTCGACCTTGACGTGGTGCGAACTCATCGCCTGGGTGGCGAGGTCGTAGGTGTCGAAGCCCACCCGGTCGTCGCCCACGTGGAACGGCACGGTGTTCTGCCCGGGCGGCAGCCGGCGGAGGTCGGGCACCATCACCTCGACGACGAAGCAGCCGCCCGGGGTCAGGTGCCCGGCGGCGTTGCGGAAGCAGTCCACCTGGGCGTCCTGCGAGGTCAGGTTCATGATCGTGTTGAAGACGAGGTAGGCCACGGAGAAGGTGCCGGCCACCTTCGTCGTCGCGAAGTCCCCGATGGTCAGCCCGATCGCCGCGCCGCCGGGCTTCTCGCGCAGCCGCGCCACCATCGCCCGGGACATGTCGATCCCGTGCACCTCGACGCCCCGCTGCGAGAGCGGCAGTGCGATCCGTCCGGTGCCGACGCCCAGTTCGAGCGCCCGCCCGTCGCCGGCCAGCTCCGCCAGCACCTCCACGGCCGGCCTCACCACGTCCGGCGCGAACATCTCCACCGAGGAGTCGTCGTAGCTCGCCGCCACGGGATCCCCGAAGTAACCGTCGTCATCGACCATCGGGGGACCGTACTGCGCGCCGGGCGGGCCATGCGCGCGAATTTCGCGGCCGACGGCTCACGCCGGACGCGACGCAAGCTCTCCTTGAGCCGCCGCAGTGACGAACGCGGTGAACGCGTTCACGGTGAGGGTGAGGCTGCCGTGGCTCGGGCTCTTGGAGTCACGGATCGCTATGTGAGCGGCTAGGTCGGCGACTTCGACGCACTGACCGCCGGTGTCACCGCTGTAGGACGACTTACGCCAGGCCGCGCCCGTCAGGTTCAGGTTGGTTCCCATACCGCTCCTCCATCACGCGGGCGATCAGAGCCGCCGAGTCGTCCACGGACAGAGCGGCGGCCTGCAAGTGATCGTAACGGACCGAACCCTCCTTGACTGCTTCAGGATTGGCCGTCATGTGGCCCTGGACGAAGTCCTCGGTGTAGACGACGTCCGGATCGTCCTCGAAGCGCAGAAGGTTGAACGAGCCCATCAGCCCGGCATGCGTCCCGGCTTCGAAGGGCAGCATCTGGATCTCCAGCCACTTGCGTCTCTGCAAGGAGAGTAGGTGCCTCAACTGGTCGCGCATGACCTCTCGGCCCCCGACCTTCTGATGCAGCACCGCCTCACTCAGCACCACCCAGGTCACCGGGGGCTGCTCGCTTCCAGCACACGCTGGCGATCGAGCCGGGCGGCGACCCTGCCGTCGAGGTCGCTGGCGTTTCGAGCCCCGAGCACCGCGCGGGCGTACGTCTCTGTCTGGAGAAGTCCATCCACCAACTGCGCCTGGAACGAGGAGATGTACCCCGCCCTCCCCTCCATCTCCGCATACGGCTGAAACCACCCCGGCAGCTGACTCCGCAGCACCAACCCCACGAGCCGTGAGAACAACCCGTCCGTCCCCAGCGCCGCGTCCACCCGTTCCGAGAAGTCCCGTTGGGGAACCTTCGCCGCCGTCTCGATCTGCCCGATCAGTGACCCCGTGCAGAAGACGACCGAGCCGAGCTGCGCCAGCGTCAGTCCCGCCGCCTCCCGGCAGCGCCGCAGCTCGTAGCCGTAGTAGTCCAACGGCGACGCACTCGGGTCCAGTTCACGACTCCGCATCTCGAACCACCTCCCGTGACCGAGAGTAGCCGCACGGACGCGTACGGGCGCCGTCGTTTCGGGAAACAAAATCATGCAAGCGTGCTTGATTTGCTTCCGGGTCGCTGCCACGCTCCTGCCCATGGCCGACCCAACGCCCGTCTTCGACGACCTGCGTGCGGAGAGCGACGAACTCGACGCAGTCGTCGCCGACTTGGAAGCGGAGCGCTGGACGCTCCCGACCCCCGCGCCCCGCTGGAGCGTCGCCCACCAGATCGCCCACCTCGCCTGGACCGACCGCTCCGCCCTGCTCGCCGTCACCGACGAGGACGCGTTCCGGACGCTCGTGGAGAAGGCCCTCACCGCGCCGGACTCGTTCGTGGACGACGGC
Organism: Streptomyces sp. NPDC086077; assembly: GCF_040686175.1. Classification (NCBI taxonomy): domain Bacteria; kingdom Bacillati; phylum Actinomycetota; class Actinomycetes; order Kitasatosporales; family Streptomycetaceae; genus Streptomyces; species Streptomyces sp. NPDC086077. The sequence continues at coordinate 14,465 of NZ_JBFBJT010000145.1, forward strand.
GCCGACGAGGGGGCGCGGCTCCCGCCCGCCGAGCTGCTCGCCAGCTGGCGGCAGGGACGCGCCGCCCTGGACGCCGCGTTGCGCGCCGCCCCGCCCGGCGCGCGTTTCCCCTGGTACGGCCCGCCCATGTCCGCCGCCTCCATCGCCACCGGACGGATCATGGAGACCTGGGCCCACGGCCAGGACATCGCCGACGCCCTCGGTGTGGTGCGCGCCCCCACGGACCGGCTCAAGCACGTCGTCCGAATCGGCGTCCGCGCCCGCGACTTCGCCTTCGCCGCGCACGGCCTGCCCGCGCCCGGCGAGGAGTTCCGCGTCGAACTGACCGCCCCGTCGGGCGAACTGCTGACCTACGGCCCCGAGGACGCCGCCCAGCGTGTCACCGGACCCGCCCTCGACTTCGCGCTCCTGGTCACCCAGCGCGTCCACCGCGACGACGTGGACGTGCGCGCCGAAGGCTCCGACGCCGACCGTTGGCTCGGCATCGCCCAGGCCTTCGCGGGCCCGCCCGGCGACGGCCGCCCGCCGAGGGAGGACGCCCGGTGACACTGCGCATCGGCAACGCCTCCGGCTTCTACGGAGACCGCTTCGACGCCCTGCGCGAGATGCTCACCGGCGGCGAACTCGACGTCCTCACCGGCGACTACCTGGCCGAGCTGACCATGCTCATCCTGGCCCGCGACCGCCTGAAGGACCCCGGCGCCGGGTACGCCCGCACCTTCCTGCGCCAGCTGGAGGAGTGCCTCGGCCTCGCCCATGACCGGGGCGTCCGCGTCGTCACCAACGCCGGCGGCCTCAACCCGGCCGGTCTCGCCGACGCCGTACGGCGGCTGGCCGACCGCCTCGGCATACCCGTGCGGGTCGCGCACGTCGAGGGCGACGACCTCACGGCCGCTCACCCCGGCACCCTCGCCGCCCACGCCTACCTCGGCGGCTTCGGCATCGCCGCCTGCCTGAAGGAGGGCGCCGACATCGTGGTCACCGGCCGGGTGACCGACGCGGCGCTCGTCACCGGGCCCGCCGCCGCGCACTTCGGCTGGCGGCCGGGGGATCACGACCGTCTCGCGGGCGCCGTCGTCGCCGGTCACGTCCTGGAGTGCGGCACCCAGGCCACCGGCGGCAACTACGCCTTCTTCCCGGAACGGCAGGCCGATCTCCGCCGCCCCGGGTTCCCGCTCGCCGAGATCCACGCCGACGGCACCTCCGTCATCACCAAGCACCCCGGCACCGGCGGCTTCGTCGACGCCGGCACGGTCACCGCCCAGCTCCTCTACGAGACCGGCGCCGCCCGCTACCCAGGACCGGACGTCACCGCCCGCCTCGACACCGTCCGCCTCACCCAGGAGGCCCCGGACCGCGTCCGTGTCGAGGGTGTCCGAGGCGAGGCCCCACCGCCCACGCTCAAGGTCGGCCTCAACCGTCTCGGCGGCTTCCGCAACGAGGTCACCTTCGTCCTGACCGGCCTCGACATCGAGGCCAAGGCCGGCCTCGTCAGACGGCAGATGGCGGACGCCCTCGCCAAGTCACCGCCCGCAGGGATCCGTTGGGACCTCGTCCGCACCGACCGGCCCGACGCCGACACCGAGGAGACGGCCAGCGCCCTGCTCCGGCTCGTCGTGCGCGACGCGGACCAGGAGACCGTCGGCCGGGCCCTCGGCGCCGCCGCCGTCGAACTGGCCCTCGCCAGCTACCCCGGCTTCCATGTGCTGGCACCCCCCGGCAAGGGCACCCCCTACGGGGTCTTCGAGGACGTGTACGTCTCCCAGGCCGACGTCCCGCACACGGCGGTCCTGCACGACGGACGCCGTGTTCCCGTGGACCCGCCGCAGGACACCCTCGTACCGGAACCGGTCGAGGAACCACCGCTTCCCCAGCCCCTGCCGGCCACCACCCCCACCCGCCGCGCCCCCCTCGGTCTCGTCGCCGGTGCCCGCAGCGGGGACAAGGGCGGGCACGCCAACGTCGGCGTGTGGGCCCGTACCGACGAGGCCTGGCGGTGGCTCGCGCACGAGCTGACCGCCGAGCGCTTCCAGGAACTGCTCCCCGAGAGCCGCCCCCTGCCGGTCACCCGCCACGTCCTGCCGAACCTGCGCGCCCTCAACTTCGTCGTCGAGAACATCCTCGGCGAGGGCGTCGCCGCGCAGGCCCGCTTCGACCCGCAGGCCAAGGCACTCGGCGAATGGCTGCGCTCCCGCCACCTGGACATCCCGGAGGCCCTCCTGTGACCGTCCTGTCCTCCGCTTTGGACACCACGAGCCCCGACTACCGGGCCCACCGCGACGCGATGCTCGCCAAGCTCGCCGACCTGGACGCCGAACACGCCAAGGCCCTCGCGGGCGGCGGCGAGAAGTACGTGGCGCGGCACCGAAAGCGCGGCAAGCTCCTCGCCCGCGAGCGCATCGAGCTGCTCCTCGACCCGGACACGCCCTTCCTGGAGCTGTCCCCGCTGGCCGCCTGGGGCAGCGACCACACCGTCGGGGCCTCCCTCGTCACCGGCATCGGCGTCGTCGAGGGCGTCGAGTGCCTGATCACCGCCAACGACCCGACCGTACGGGGCGGCGCGAGCAACCCGTGGAGCCTGAAGAAGGCCCTGCGCGCCAACGACATCGCCCTCGCCAACCGCCTGCCCTGCGTCAGCCTCGTCGAGTCGGGCGGCGCCGACCTGCCCTCCCAGAAGGAGATCTTCATCCCCGGGGGCGCGATCTTCCGGGACCTGACGCGGCTGTCGGCGGCCGGCATCCCGACCGTCGCCGTCGTCTTCGGCAACTCCACGGCCGGCGGCGCGTACATCCCCGGCATGTCCGACCACGTGATCATGGTCAAGGAGCGCGCCAAGGTGTTCCTCGGCGGCCCGCCCCTGGTGAAGATGGCGACGGGTGAGGAGAGCGACGACGAGTCCCTGGGCGGCGCCGACATGCACGCGCGTGTGTCGGGGCTCGCGGACTACTTCGCCGTGGACGAACCGGACGCGCTCCGCCAGGCGCGGCGCGTCCTCGCCCGCCTCAACCACCGCAAGGCGTACGGGGATCCCGGCCCCGCGGAGCCCCCCAAGTACGACCCGGACGAGCTGCTCGGCATCGTCCCCGGCGATCTCAAGGTCCCCTTCGACCCGCGCGAGGTCGTCGCCCGGATCGTCGACGCCTCCGACTTCGACGAGTTCAAGCCGCTGTACGGGAGCAGCCTGGCCACCGGCTGGGCGACCCTGCACGGCTACCCCGTGGGCATCCTAGCCAACGCCCAAGGGGTGCTCTTCAG
>NZ_JBFBJT010000146.1:0-17517 GCF_040686175.1 Streptomyces sp. NPDC086077
CGTCTACCTCCTCCTGACCCACCCCGAGCTGATGAAGCGCCTCGAGAGCCGGCCGGAGGACCTGACGAACGTCCTGAACGAGCTGCTCCGCGTCATCCCCTTCCGCAAGGGCGTCGGCATTCCCCGGGTGGCGTTGGAGGACGTGGAGATGGAGGGGGTGCAGATCCGCGAGGGCGACTTCGTCCATGTGTCGTACCTGACGGCGAACCGCGACCCCGAGCGCTACCCGAACCCGGACCTCATCGACCCGGACCGGCCTTACCAGCCGCACATGACCTTCGGCTGGGGCGGACACCGGTGCATCGGCGTGCCGCTGGCCATGGCGGAGCTCGAAGTGGCCATCGGGCGGCTGCTGGAACGGTTCCCGGGGTTGCGGCTGGCCGTGTCGCCGGAGGAGGTTCGCTGGGACAAGGGCACGATCCGGCGCTTCCCGATCGAGTTGCCTGTCACTTGGTAGGTGACAGGCTGACGGCCGAGGCATCGGGCCCGGCTCACGTCACCGTGCCTCGGAGTCCGGTCACCGGCTGATCAGCGGCAGCGCGGGGAAGGCGTGGCTGTCCCAGATCAGGCGTGACGATTCCTCCGGGTAGACGGTGACGGCCTGGCAGGTCAGCCAGTCGTCGCCCGCCGTCTCACGGGACAGCGCGTCCATGCCGAACACCCTGGCCTGCGGGGGAGGCGGACCGTAGGAGACGGTCTCGCGCACCCCGCTCCAGCCCCGGACGGGGCGCGGCGCGGCGAACCGCAGCGAGCCGACCGGGGGTTCGGCGAAGGGGATGCCGCGAAAGACCGTCACCCCCGCCTCGCGACGGCCCCGCAGCTTTCCGGCCACCGTACGGACCTCGGGCCCGGACCCGGACGGCTCGGACTCGGCGTCCTCCTGGGCAGGGCGGATGATCCGGGGAACCGGATTTCGGCGTGGGCGGCCCTCTGCGCCCGGTGCGCCGGCTGTCAGGCCGGCGTGCGCGGGTCCAGGAGCTGCCCGGTCGCCGGGGGGCTGGTGGGGACGAAGACCGGCGCGTCCTGCTGGTAGAAGATGTCGATGTCCGCCTCCTCACCGCCGACGATCAGCGTGTCCCACGCACCGCTCTCCTGGAGCGTCCGCAGGGTCGCGGGGGCCAGCGCGGAGAGGTGGGCCCGCAGTTCCTCGTCGTCGGGCAGGCCCGGCAGGCGCGTCGCGAGACGGTCGCGGATCGCCCGCATGCGGTCGAGGAGGACCTCCAGGTCCGGCCCCGCCGCTCCGGCGGACACGTCGGCCCCGGGGGCCCCGCCGGCCGCGGCAGCCGATCCGGCGACGCCGGCCGCCGGGCCCGACGTACCGTCCATGCTGCTGTCGATGATGTCCTTGATCGCTCGGGTGACGCCCCGCTCGTCCGTCGTGACCATCGCGTTCCACGCGCGGCTCTTGTGACGGTACTGAAGCATCGACATCGCCGCCTCGTGGCGGATGAAGTCCGCGTCGCGCAGCGGGCGGCCCTGCCAGACCCGGCTGAGGGAGCGGGCCAGCGAGACGGCCGAGGCGAGACCGCTGTTGAGGCCGCGGCCGGGCCAGAAGTGGATGGCGTTGGCCGCGTCGCCCAGCAGGAAGCCGTACGTTCCGGGGCGGTCTGCGGTCGGGCGGGTGAGCTGGGCGGTGAACCGCGGGCGCTGCACCATGTCCAGCCGGAACGACGTGACCGCGCTGAGGTCGTCCTCGGCGACGCCGAACAGCCGCAGCCCCTCCTGGATCCGCTTCCACAGCGGCGAGCTGCGCAGCAGCGCGGGCAGGAACAGCGTGCCGTGGGTCGGGCAGACGAACTCGTTGTCCTCCTGGCGGCTCATCACGCACGGCCGGGCCGCGATGCACTCCTCGAAGACCTGCCGCACCGGATCGATGCCGATGACGTTGCGCGCCTCCTCGCGCGTCAGCCGCATGTTCAGGAAGCCCTCGCCGCGCAGCGAGTTGAGCAGGAACCGGTTCTGCGCCACCGTCAGCAGGACGCTCATCGGGTCCGAGAGCCGGGACTTGACCCGCAGCCCCAGCACGACGTCCTGGAGGTGCTCCCCGTCGAGGGAGTAGATGGAGGCGTCGGCCGCCCCGAAGCGGTCCGCGAAGTGCTCGCGGGTACGCGACCGGCCGCCCTCGCAGATCACCAGCACGTGGTCGTGGGCGATGAGGTGTTCGTGCTCCTCCGGGTCGAACCGCTTGGGCACCAGCCGGATCGCGGGCTTGCCGTTGGCCAGCTCCAGCAGCCGGTCCTCGACGTGGGCGATCCGGATGTTGCGGGGCGGCTGTCCGTTCACGGAGTCGGGCCCCAGCGGCCACATCTCGGAGAACTGGCCGTCCCCGAACAGCGCCGACCCCATCTCCTCGGTCAGCGCGAGGTACTGCCGGCTCTGGACGGTGACGACCTGCTGGCGGCGGACGTTGCCGTGGGTCTCGTCCTTCCAGACCACGTCGGTGCCGCTGCGGATCCACCGGCCGTCGTAGACGGTGACCAAAACCCGCCCCTGCAGCGCCTCCTCCAGCAGCAGGGCGAAGGCGAGGCCGACCGGGCCGCCGCCGGTCACCGTGACCCGCAGCACGCCCGGGTCCATGGCCGCGCCGGCGCGGGGCAGGGCGAGCTGGGAGAGGTCCATGACCGTCTCCAGGGCCTCCTGCGTCTCGAACAGGAACGTCTCGTCGCCGATGCGTATCGTGTCGCCGGGCGTCAGCTCGTGCCGGGTGACACGCTTGTCGTTGACGTACGTGCCGTTCCTGCTGTCGCGGTCGTGCAGCACGTACGCGTCGTTCTCCGTGACGATCTCGGCGTGCAGCCGGGAGGCGCTGACACTGACGATGATGACGTCGTTGTCACTCTTGCGTCCGAACGTCAGCGGAGCGTCGCCGAGGACCACGCTCTGACCGGCGAAAGGACCGGTGCGTCCCACGATGACCGACAACACGGAAACTCCTTAGGGAAAAGCCAGGTTGGTTGAAGTATGTGCGACAAGTCGCGGGGAGGGTCACTCGCCGCCGGGACGGCACGTCACCGAGAACGGGACCGAGTTGGACTTCGCGTCGAACGGCGACCGGATCTCCACCGCCATCGCGCTCTGCAGCGTCCCCTCCTGCGCGTACGTCGACAGGCGCACCGTCTCCTCCTGGGTGGTCGGCTCGCCCTCGCGGAACGTCAGCGTCCGCCACTGCCGGTCGACCACCGAGCCGTTCTCCGAGACCCACCGGTACGAGAACTGGACGGGAGGGCGGCTCGTGGTGAACGTCGCGGTGAACCAGGGCGCCTGGCCGTCGCCCGGCGGGCAACTCCCGTCGTAGGTGGTCGCGTTGCCCGCCACCGTCACCGACACGGGCTGCGAGGCGTTCCCCTGCCCGCCGTCCTCGTCCCCGTCGCCCATGAGCGCGTAGGTCAGGCCTCCGCCCAGCAGAACGAGCACGGCCGCTCCAGCCCCGATCAGGTACGTGGTACGGCGGTTGCGCCGCGGAGGGGCGGGCGCGGGACCGGCCCCGTGGCCGAAGCCCGGGCCGGCGGGCGCGATATCGGGCCCGAACCCCGCTCCGGAGAGAGGGGGACCGAACGACCGCAGCGGCGACGGTCCGGCCGGGGCGGGCGCCGCCGTGTCCTCCGGCACCGGCGCGGTGGCCGTCCCGCCGGGCGCGGGCGACGCGGCCGTGGGCTCCTCCGACGTGGGCTGCCGCGTGGTGGGCAGGCCCGTCGGGGGAGCGACGGCCGTCGTCCCGCTCGCGGTGAAGGCAGCCGCCGTGTCCTCGGCGGCCGTGGTCGGCACGGTTCGTCCGGTGGCGGACGCCACTGTCGGCAGCTCCTCCGCCGCCGTGACCGCCGCCGTCACCCCGGCCGTGACGGCGGCCGTGGCCGAGGTCGTGGCAATCGCCGTGGTCGTGGCGACGGTTCCGTCGGTGGCGGCGCCCGTGTCCGAAGGGACCGCCGGCTCCCCGGCGGCCAGGCGCAGTTCCCGCCCGGCCTGCTCGGCCGTCATCCGCTCCTCGGGGTCCTTGCGCATCAGGCCCTCGATGACCGACGTGAGCGGTCCCGCCCGGTGCGGCGGCGGCAGTTCGTCGTCCACGACGGCGCGCAGCGTCGCCAGTGCCGACGTCCGACGGAACGGTGAACGGCCCTGTACGGCGGTGTAGAGCAGCGCGCCCAGCGACCACAGATCGGAAGCGGTGCCCGGCGTCCGGCCCAACGCCCGCTCCGGCGCCAGGTACTCGGGGGAGCCGACGACCTCGCCGGTCATCGTCAGCGCCGTGTCGCCCTCCACGGTGGCTATCCCGAAGTCGGTCAGCACGACCCGGCCCTCGTCGCCGAGCAGGACGTTGGCCGGCTTCACGTCACGGTGCAGCACCCCCGCGCCGTGCGCCGCGCGCAGCGCCGCCAGCACCTCGACGCCGATGCGCGCGGCCTCCTTCGGCGGCAGGGCGCCCTCGGCGCCGATCACGTCGGCCAGCGACCGGCCACGGACGAGTTCCATCACGATCCACGGCCGGCCGTCGAAGGTGGCCACGTCGTAGACGGTCACCACACCACGGGCGTTGACCCGGGCCGCCGCCCACGCCTCCCGCTCCAGCCGGGTGTACATCCGAGCGGTGCGCTCCGCGGGGAGTTCGATCGAGGCACGCACCTCCTTGACCGCGACCTCGCGCTGCAGCACCTCGTCACGGGCGCGCCACACGGTGCCCATACCGCCCTCGCCGAGCACGGACAGCAGTCGGTACCGCCCGGCGACGAGCCGCTCGCCATCCGCGTCCGGCGAGGCCGCGTCCTGGTTGTGCATGGGGGTCAACTCCCTGTCTCTGCGAACTGCCAGGAACAGTATGATGAATCGCTAGACGATCACTAACTGATCATTTCAGAACGAGTTCGGTGCAGGGTGTGGCCGTGGTGTGTGTCCGGTTCGCCGTCGTCTCCGCGCCGCTCACAGGCGCCAGGGATCAGGGGCCCGGTCCTCGGGTTCCTGTGGACCGGGCCGCCCCTTGTCCGCCCACGCGGTGTCCAGGACCAGCTCCGCCATTCGGAACACCAGCTTGTGCCGGGGCTGGTCCGAGCGGCCGTAGAGGCAGACGTAGTACGCGCCGTCGCCGTAGCGGAAGACCTCGCGCCGCAGAGTCCGGCGGAGGGTGAACTCCGGCTCCCCGGTGGTCGCCGCGTCGTACAGAGCGGTCTCCGCCTCCTCCCTGGTGCCGTGGAATCTGGCGACCGTCCTGGTCGCGTACTCGGTGTCGAGAGTCTCCACCGTGATCACCCACAGAGCCATGAGCTTCCCCCCAAGTTGCACGCGATCACCGGCGTGCACATCGTCGTAGGGGAATCATCGACCGGGAGCCCGCCTCGACACCAGGTGTACGGCTCGGCGGTCGGGCTCCCTACTGCTGGGCCCGCTCCATGAGGGTCTGCAGGTACAGCCCCCGGTGGGCGTCCAGTTCGGCCGGGGTGCCGGTGCGCACGGCGGTGGCGAAATCGTGTCGGAGGACGGGCCAGCACTCCTCGTGGTCGATGCCCGCCGTGTCGTAGACCGCCTGCGTCCCGGAGCCGAAGAGTTCGACGCGGGTCAGGGCGCGCGGTACCTCGACCGCTCCGGACAGTGATGCCTGACTCACGGCGCCGTTCTCGTGTTCCATGGTCAGCTCGATCCAGCGGCGCGGGTCTCCGGTGCCCCGGATGTGCGTGATCGGGCCGATCGCGGCGTCGAGGAGGTCGATGAGGTGGGGGCCCAGATCGAGCAGGGCGCCGTGCTCCAGACGCCAGCCGGTGGCGAAGTCCCCGCCCAGGAAGGCGCCGTGGAGGTAGCAGGAGCGGGCGCCGGTCACGTCGAGCGCGCGGGCCGCTGCCACGAAGGCCCGGGTGGTGGGGTGATAGCGCTTGGTGAGGACGAGCTGGGAGATGACGCCGGCTTCGGCCACGGCGTCGGCGACCCGACGTGCCGACGCCAGGTCCGGGCCGAGGGGCTTCTCCAGCAGGACGGCCTTGCCCCGCTTGGCGGCCAGCGGGGCCAGTTCGGCCTGGACGGCGGGCGGGACCGCGAAGGCGACGGCCTCGCAGCGGTCGAGCAGGTCCTCGAAGTCGACGGCCACGTGCGCCCCGTAGGGCGCCGCGGTCTGCTGGGCGGCTTCGGGACGGCGGGCCCACACGGCGGCCAGCCGGGTCTCCGGTCCCGCGGCGAGCATCCGGGCGTGCATGGCGCGGGCCCAGGGGCCGGCGCCCACGAGGCCGACCTCGACGGGCCTGTGGGTCCAGGGGGTGGTTGTGCTGGTCACGACGTTCCTGTCTGTGGGGGACAGCTCGCGTGGTCGGCGAGCATCAGGTGGTTGAGGCGGGCGTCGGCGCGGGCCGGCGAGTAGAGCAGCTCGACGACCATGGCCGTGGCGCCGATCAGACCCGCGTGGTCGCCGAGGCGTGAGGTGACGATCTGCAGGTTGGCGGTGGTGCGGGGCATGGCGCGCTGGTACAGCAGCTCGCGGACGCCGGTCATGAAGGGGACGCCGGAGAGGTCCCCGGCCAGCATCAGCACCCCCGGGTTGAGCAGGGTGACGACGGTGACGAGGACCTCGCCGACACGCCGGCCGGCCTCCCGGGCGAGGCGGATGGCGTCCGGATGCCCCTCGGTGAGGAGGCGTTTGACGTCGTAGCCGGAGGTGGTGTCCATGCCGAGGGCGGACAGCTCCTTGGCCAGCGCCCGCCCGCTGGCGACGGCGGCCAGACAGCCGTAGGAACCACACATGCACAGGGCGTCGGGCCGGTCGTGCAGACGGATGTGGCCGATGTCGCCGGCGCCTCCGTCGACGCCCCGGTAGACGTCGTTGCCGATGACGACGCCCGCTCCGATGCCGGTCGACACCTTCACCAGTACGAAGGCGGAGCAGCCGGCGTGGTTGGCCTGGTGCTCGGCCAGTGCCATGAGGTTGGCGTCGTTGTCGACGAAGACCGGCACGGGGCCGTCCTCCATGCTGGGGCCCACATGGTCGGCGTACGCCTTCTGCATGCGTTCGCGGACGGGGTACCGGTCCCAGCCCGGCATGATCGGGGGTTCGATCACCTGGCCCGTCTCCCAGTCCACGGGACCGGGGACCGAGAGGCCGATGCCGGCGACGTGGACGGCTTCGACGCCGGCGGCGGCGATCAGTTCCGGGAGCCACCCGGCGAGTTGGTCCAGTACCTGGTCCGGGCCCGCGGTGATGTCCAGGGCCCCGGCGTGCTCGGCGAGGATCGTGCCGGCCAGGTCCAGCACGGCGATACGGGCGTGGCGGGTCTCCAGGTCGACGGCGATGACCGACGCGTGCGACGGATCGAAGACGATCCGGTGCGAGGGGCGGCCGCCGGTGGAGGTGCCGGTGGTGTGCCGCAGCCATCCGGCGCGGTTGAGGACGTCGAGGCGGTGGCCGATGGTGGAGCGGGACAGTCCGGTGACGCGTTGCAGGTCGGCGCGGGTACTGGCACGACCGCTGCGGATCAGTTGCAGCAGTTCGCCCGCGCTGACCTGGTTCGGCGTCATGGAATGTCCCCTCACGGTGTCAGCTCTTGTCGGCGCCGCTGGTCAGGCCCTCGGTGAGCAGGCGCTCGGCGGCGAAGAACAGAAGTACCACGGGGATCGTGAGTACCACTGATCCGGCCATCAGGACGGTCTTGGAGACCTCGATGCCGTTGGAGAGCTGGGCCAGTCCCAGGGGGACGGTCCACTTGCCGGGCTCGGCGGCCAGGAAGAGGAGCGCGAAGAGGAACTCGTTCCAGGCGATCATGAAGATGTACAGGCCGGTGGCCATAAGGGAGGGCAGGGCGAGCGGCAGGATCACCTTCCGGACGGTCTGCATCCGGCTGGCGCCGTCGAGGGCGGCAGCCTCCTCGATCGAGAGGGGGATGGTGACGAGGTAGTTGCGGAGCATGTAGATCGACACCGGCACGGTCTGGGCGACGTAGACGATGGCGAGGCCGAACAGGCTGGAGGACAGCCCCAGTTTGGCGAAGACGACGAACAGGGGAACGGCCAGCAGGGTCGCCGGGAACATGTAGACGGCCAGGAAGAGCGCGCTGACCTGGCGGTGGCCGAAGAACTTCAGCCGGCTCACGGCGTAGGCGCCCGGCACGGCGGCCAGCATGGTCAGCGCGACCGTACCGAGCGCGACCAGCGCGGAGTTGAGCAGGAACTTCAGGAAGCCCTGACCACCGGCGTCGGTGGAGCGCAGCACGTCCTGGTAGGTGGACAGGGTGAAGTCCTTTGCCGAGACCCACAGGGATCCCGGGTCGAGCAGCAGCGCGTCGATGGGCTTCAGCGACAGCAGCAGCATGTAGTAGAAGGGCACCACGGTGATCACCGCGAGAAACGCGATGACGACCCAGCGCAGAACTCCGAAGAGTCCTTCCTCGAACCGTGCCCGGGTCAGGGCGGCCTTGCGGGTCACGATTCCTCCTGGACCTTGTTGCCGAAGAACTTGAAGTAGAGGCCCAGCAGGATCATGAGGGCGACGGCCAGGACGAGCGCCTGGGCGGCCGCGGCACCCACGTCGTAGCGGGCGGTGAGGAAGTCGTAGACCCGGACGGCGGCCACGTCGGTGCCCGCGCCACCACCGGTCAGCAGGTAGACGTCGTCGAACTTGTTGAAGGTCAGGATGAACCGCAGCACACACAGAAGGGCGATGACCGGCATCAGCTGGGGCAGCAGGATGTGGCGGAAGCGCTGGCTGGGAGTGGCGCCGTCCACCAGGGCGGCCTCCTCCAGACCGTCCGGGACCGCCTGGAGCCGGGCGAGGATGAACAGGAACGCGAAGGGGAAGTAGCGCCAGCACTCGAAGGCGATGACGGTCAGCAGCGCCAGCGGAATGTCGAAGTGCAGGCCGAGCAGGTGCACTTCGTACTCGCGGGTCGACAGGAAGGCGATGGGGTCGTCCCAGCCGAACAGGCGCCGGCCCCAGTCGTTCACCACGCCGTACTGGGGGCTGAGCGCGACCTCCCAGACGAACGCCACGGCCACCACGGGGGCGACGTACGGCAGCAGCATCGCGGCGCGCAGCATGCCGCGGCCGCGGAAGGGCTTGCGCAGCGCGAGCGCGGCGACGAGTCCGAGGGTGACGGAGCCGAACGTGGACCCCGCGGTGTAGAGGAGCGTGGTGGTCAGGCTGGACCAGAAGCCGGCCGAGTCGAAGACCTGGTCGAAGTTGTCCAGGGACCAGTCGCCGAGGAGGCCCATGCCCTGGATGTCGACGAGTTTGGCGTCCTGGAACGCCAGCAGCACGGTCCACAGGATGGGCAGGATGACCACCACGAGGACCACGAAGAAGGTGGGTGAGACGAACGCGAGTCCCGCGCGGTTCTCGCGACGGCTGGCGGTCATCGGCCGGCGGCCCGGGGGTGCCGGCCGCTCGGCCGGCTCGGGGCTGGTGTCCCGGCGCTGCGGCGCGCCGGCTGGAGCTGTAGTCATGAGGGGACCTTCGTGACGTGCAGGCGGGCGGCTACTGCAGGGACTTCTTGAGGGCGGCGACCTCGTCGCCGGCTTCGCGTGCCGCCTCCGCGGGGGAGGACTGGCCGCTGGTCATGGCGCCGATGGCCTTGGGCACCGGCAGCTCACCGTTGGTGGCTCCGACGAGCGCGCCTTCGCCCTGGGTGATGCCCCAGCGGCGCATGTTGCTGACGCCGTCGGCGAGCTGGTTGAGCAGGCTCGCGGGGAAGACCTGGTCGAAGGGCTTCTTGGTGTCGACGCCGATCTCGCTGTGCCGCCACGCGTCGATGTAGCGCTCGGGCTCTGCGGCCGTGCCCTGGCGAACCGGGATCTTGCCCTCGGGCGCCATGCCGAACCACGACTCGTAGCCGCTGCCCATCATGTACTCGATGAACTCGCGGGAGGCGGCGGTCTCGGCGGTCTTGGTGGTCACCCACGAGGTGATCTCGCCGAACTGCGCGGGCTCGGTGGCGTCGGGGCCCTTCATCGCGGTGACGATGCCGCTGTTGGAGGCGAGGTACTCCGGGTCCTTGCGGCACTCGGGGCAGCTGGGCAGTGCGTCCTTGCGCAGGCCGGCGAGCTCGTCGAGCAGGAACGACGACCAGATGATCATCGAGGACCGGCCCGCGAAGTAGGTGGCCCGGGTCGAGTCCACGGTCTGGGTGCCGGGGGCGCCGTAGGTGCGCGCCAGCTCGTCGTACGTCTTGAAGGCGGTCTCGCACTGCGGGGACTCGAGGGCGACCTCCCGGTCGTCACCGACCAGCTGGCAGTCGTTGGCCAGGGCCACGCTCTCGAAGCTCTGCGAGGTGAAGACGTCACCGGGGTCGGTGGCGGCCGACATGCCGTCGTGGCCCTTGGTGCTGAGCGCCTTGCCCGCGTCGAGGGCCCGGGCGTAGGTGTCGGGGGCCGCCAGCTGCTTCTGGTCGAACTGGTCCTTGCGGTAGACCAGCAGCTGGAGCCAGGCGTCGGAGGGCACTCCGAGGCTGGTGTTCCCGTCGGAGGTCAGGTCCAGGGCGTTGGCGTTGAAGGTGTCGCGCCCCAGCTCGCCGATGATCTTCTTCGGGATGCTCGTGTTGAGCAGGCCGTTGGTGTACATCTGCCAGACCTGGCCCATCGGGGCCGCGCCGATGACGTCCGGCAGCGTGCCGGAGGCCGCCGCCGACATGATCAGCTGAGGCATCTGCCCCTCATCGACCCCGACGAGACGGACCTTGATGCCCGTCTCCTTCTCGAACCCGTCGATGATCTTCTCTTGCGCGGCGACGCGATCCGGCAGGTTCTCCTGGGACCAGACCGTTATCTCACGGTCGGGCTTTCCGGGCCCGGTGCTGCTGGAGCAGCCCGACAGCAGCCCGATCCCCAGGGCGGCTGTGATGCCCACCGCGATCGTCGTCGATCGCCGGCTCTTGGTGCGCATTGCGTGTCCTCGTTCCGACTTACGTCTACTGAGCACGCATCACAGCATCAGTTTTGCTTGTTGACAAGACATAAGTTGGGGTTATTGTCGACGCAACCGAAAAAACCGCAACCCTTCCGGAGCCCTCCGTGGAACGCGTCGTCCAATTCACCGGCCCCCGTCAGGTGGAGGTTGCCGAGCACGTCAGAGCCGATCTGCCGCCCGGACACCTCCGCGTCCGCACCCGCTACTCGGGCATCTCCGCCGGCACCGAGCTCACGGCCTACCGCGGCACGAACCCGTACCTGACGCGGACCTGGGACCCCGAGGCGCGGCTGTTCCGCGACGGCGCGGCCGGCATCGAGTACCCCGTGGCCGGCTGGGGCTACTCGGAGGTCGGCGAGGTCGTCGAGGTCTCCCCGGAGCTCGCGGGCACCCCGGGGCTGCCCGTGCCGGGCGACCTGGTGTGGGGCATATGGGGCCACCGCAGCGAGGGCGTGGTCCCCGCCGAGCGCATGATCGGCCACACCCTGCCCACCGGGCTCGAGCCGCTGGCCGGTGCCTTCGCCCGGGTCGGCGCCATCGCGTACAACGCCGTGCTGGCCGGAGACATCCACGTCGGCGAGGACGTCGCCGTGTTCGGGCAGGGCGTCATCGGCCTGCTCACCACCCGCCTCGCGCAGCTCAACGGCGCCCGCGTCACCGCGGTCGACGCACTCGACGGCCGCCTGGAGACCGCCAAGCGCTACGGCGCCCACCACACCCTCAACGCCCGCACCGGCGCCGTCGCCGAACGCATCCGTGAGGCCACCGCCGGAGTCGGCGCCGACCTCGCCATCGAGATCAGCGGCGTCTACCCCGCACTGCACGACGCCCTGCGTTCCGTGGCCGTCGGCGGCCGCGTCGTGGCGTCCGGCTTCTACCAGGGCGACGGCATCGGCCTGCGACTGGGTGACGAGTTCCACCACAACCGCGTTCAGCTCATCTGCTCCCAGATCGGCGGAGTGCCCCCGCAGCTGTCCGGCCGGTGGACGGTCGAGCGCCTGCAGCAGACCTTCCTGCGGCTGGTCGCCGAGGGACAGGTGGACGTCGCCGCCCTGGTGAGCCACGTGATCCCGGTCGCCGACGCCGCCGACGCGTACGTGCTGCTGGACGAGCGCCCCGCAGAGGCGCTGCAGGTCGTGCTGGAATTCTGAGAACTCTGAAAGGCCCCCTCATGCTCAAGACCGCCGTTCAGGAGCAACTCCTGCCCGGAGACACCCTGCAGGCCAAGTGGGACTTCGCCCAGCAGGCCGGTTACGACGCCATCGAACTGCGCGGCAAGGGCGACCTGGACTTCGCCGCCCGCCTCGACGAACTCCGGCAAGCCCGGAAGGACGGCGTGGTCATGCCGACGGTCTGCGTCGACATGCTGCACTTCCTCGGCGCCTTCGACGACGGGCTGCGCCGCGACGCGATCGCCCAGATGAAGTCCCAGCTCACCGTGATCGCCGAGATCGGCGGTCTGGGCGCCCAGACGCCGGCCTCCTACGGCATGTTCTCGCGGCGCCTGCCGCCCTTCGAGCCCCCGCGCTCCGAGGAGGAGGACCGCGAGGTCCTGCTGGCCGGGCTGACGGAGCTCGGCGAGCACGCCCGCAAGGAGGGCGTCGCCCTCTTCCTGGAGCCCCTCAACCGGTACGAGGACCACATGGTCAACCGGCTCGAACAGGCCGCCGACCTGATCCGCGCGACAGGCCTGGACTCCGTGAAGATCGGTATCGACAGCTACCACATGAACATCGAGGAGAGCGACCCCGCCGCCGCGATCCTCGCCCACGCCGACGTCATCGGCCACGCCCAGGTCTCCGACTCCAACCGCTTCCAGCCCGGCGCCGGACACCTCGACTGGCCCGCCTGGCTCGGCGCCCTGCACACCATCGGCTACGACGGCTACCTGGCCCTGGAGTGCCGTCTGACCGGCGACCCGGTCGACGCCGTCCGCTCCGTTCCCGCCTTCCTCAAGAGGTCCGGCGCGTGAACTCCCTCCTGGACCGGCCCGTGCCCACCGCTGCCGCATCCCTGACATTGCGGCGCGGTGCGGCGCGGGTCCTCATCGACAACTGGACCGGCACCTCCACCGTTCCCTCCCGCACCCTCTACCCCCACCAGTGGAGCTGGGACTCCGCCTTCATCGCCATCGGCCTGCGGCACCTGTCGGTGCGCCGCGCGCAGCAGGAGCTGGAGTCCCTGCTGGCCGGGCAGTGGGCCGACGGGCGCATACCCCACATCCTGTTCAACCCCGCCCTGCCGCACGACGCCTACTTCCCGAGCCCCGACTTCTGGCGGTCCTCGCAGGCCGGCCGCGCGGCCGGCGCCCCGTCGGCTCCCGAGACCTCCGGCATCGTCCAGCCGCCGGTGCACGCCCTTGCGGCGTGGCTCGTGCACCAGGCCGACGCGGGCGAATCGCGGCGCCGGGGCTTCCTGGCCCGCGTCTACCCCCGGCTCGCGGCCTGGCACGACTACCTCCTCACCCGCCGCGACCTCGGCGGCGGAGGCCTGGCGGCCGTCGTCCACCCGTGGGAACCCGGCATGGACAACAGCCCGTGCTGGGACCTTCCCCTGCGACGCGTCACGCCCACCCCGCCAGACACCTTCCAGCGCGCGGACCTTGACCACGGCCACCCCGCCGACCGTCCCACCGACCTGGACTACGGCCGTTACGTCCGCCTCGCGACCGACTACCGCGAAGCGGGCTACGACGACCGCGAGGCCCGGCACGGCTTCGCCGTGGAGGACCCGAGCTTCAACGCCCTGCTGATCGTCAGCGAGTTGGCGCTGGCCTCCATGGCCGAGGACCTGGGCGCGACCGGGGAGCCCCACACCGCGCGTGCGGAGGCGCTGACCCGGCGACTGGTGGACCGGCTCTGGGACGCCGACGCCGGCCTGTTCCGCGTGCGCGACCTGGGCAGCGACACCCTGATCGACGAGCGGAGCGTCAGCGGCCTGATCCCGCTCGTCGTCCCGCACCTGCCGGCCGGCGTGGTGGCCCGCCTGCGCGAGACGCTCGACGGCCCGCACTTCACGGCACCGGCCACACAGCTGGTCCCCAGCTACGACCTGACCGGCCACGCCTTCGCCCCCACGCGCTACTGGCGCGGCCCGGCCTGGTTCAACACGGCCTGGCTGATCCAGCGCGGGCTGCGCGCCCACGGCCACCACGTGGAGGCCGAACGCCTCCGGCAGGGCTTCCTCGCCGAGGCGGGGGAGTCGGAGTTCGCCGAGTACGTCGACCCCACCACCGGCGCCGCGCGCGGGACCCGCCACTTCTCCTGGACCGCCGCCCTCACCCTCGACCTGCTGTGCGCCGACCCCGAGGAGAGCACCCCATGACCGCGGCCGACACCCGCGTCCAGCTGGTCCGCGACGCCACCTTCGCCCGCCTCGACACCGAGGGCGGCATCACCGGCACCCGCGGCAGCGCACCCGACGGGGTGTTCCTGCGTGACGCCCGTCACCTCAGCCGCTGGCAGCTCACCGTCGACGGCAGCGGCCCCACGGCCCTGGTGCCGGCCACGGCGGAGACGGACGACACCGCCACCGCCGTCCTGACACCCAAGGGCACGCGCGACAACCCGCCCGCCTACACCGTCTTCCGTCGGCAGACCGTCAGCGCGGGAACGCTGACGGAACACCTGCGCCTGGTGAGCAACCGCCCCGAGCCGGTGACCGCCCGCGTCGACCTCACCGTCGACGCCGACTTCGCCGACCTGTTCGAACTGCGCGCCGACGACCGCCACTACCCGAAGCCCGGCGCCCGGTACGAGACACAAGGCACCGACGAGGGACTGCGCTTCGACTACCGGCGAGGCGACTGGCACGCCCGGACCACCGTCACGAGCAGCCCGGCCCCCGACGCCACGCAGCCCGCGCCGACAGCTCCGGACTCCACCGCGCACACCCTGACCTGGCACCTGGAGCTGGACGGCCACGGACAGGCCGACCTCCACCTGACCGTCCGAGCCCAGCCGCACGGCCCGGCGGTCCACGCCCCGGCCGTGCCGCACCCGCACCCGCGGGCCGCGACAGCGACGGACGACTTCACCCGCACCTGCGAACGCGGCCTGGCCGACGTGGACCTGCTGACCATCCCGGTCACCGGCGTCGACGGCGAGGAGGTCTACGCGCCCGCCGCCGGCATCCCGTGGTTCCTCACCCTGTTCGGCCGCGACTCCCTGCTGACGTCGTACTTCCTGCTGCCCTACCGGCCGGAGACGGCCGCCGCCACCCTGAGCGCGCTCGCCGCGACCCAGGGACAGGACTACGACACCTTCAGCGGCGAGCAGCCCGGACGGATCGTCCACGAGACCCGCCACGGCGAACTCGCCCACTTCCGCCAGATCCCCTACGGCCGCTACTACGGCGCCGTCGACGCCACCCCGCTGTTCCTGATCCTCCTCCAGGCCCACCACGAGGAGACGGGCGACCGCTCCCTGGCCGTCCGCCTGGAGCGGCACGCCCGGCGGGCCGTCGACTGGATGCTCACCGACGGCGGCCTGGAGAAGCACGGCTACCTCGTCTACACCCCCGACCCGGGTGGCCTCGTCAACCAGAACTGGAAGGACTCCGCGGGCGCCATCTGCTTCACCGACGGAACCCAGGCCGAGGGCCCGATCGCGGTCTCGGAGGCCCAGGGCTATGCCTACGACGCACTCGTGCGCACCGCGGAGCTCGCCCAGGACGTGTGGCGGGACGAGGCGTACGCGCACCGCCTGCGTGAGGCCGCCGCCCGGCTGCGCGGCCGCTTCGTGACGGACTTCTGGATGCCGGGGGCCGACTTCCCGGCCCTCGCCCTGGACGGGCAGGGCCGCCAGGTCGACGCCCTCGCGTCGGACGCGGGACACCTGCTGTGGTCCGGCATCCTCGACACCGAACACGCCCACCGCGTGGGCAGGCGCCTGCTCGAACCGGACTTCTTCTCGGGCTGGGCCATCCGCACCCTGGCCGCCGGCCAGCAGCCGTACCACCCGCTGTCCTACCACCGCGGCAGCGCCTGGCCGCACGACAACGCGGTCATCGCCCTCGGCCTCGCCCGCTACGGGCTCACCGACGAGGTCGCCACCGTCGCCGAGGGCCTCATCACGGCGGCGGCCCGGCACGGCTACCGCCTGCCCGAGGTCATCGCCGGCTACGCCCGCTCCGGGACCGCGGGCCCCGTTCCATATCCCCACGCCTGCTCCCCGCAGGCATGGGCGGCCGCGACCCCGCTCGCGCTGCGGACGGCGCTGCAGCAGACGTGAACCCACGGAAGTGGCTGCCGTGCGGGCCGGCCGCCGCGACCTCCTCGCCTGGACGAGGTCGTGGCGGCCGGCCCGCTCAGGGGCGGCGCCGGGTCAGCACTCGCCGCACGTGAAGCGACCGCCGCCGAGCAGTCCCTGGGGCCGCCCGGCGGATCAGCAGACCGGCACCCCGGGGATCTGGTTCTCCGGAACGCTGAGGTAGATGTTGGTCATGTAGCCGCCGTACTGCGGCAGATATGCCCACCAGTCGTTGACGTAGGGCGGCGCGCTGACCTGCTGGCCGCGCTTCTGGCAGCCGACCAGGACCTCGACGCCGGCCGGCAGCGTCGTGAGCGCGCCGGAGGTGGTCGTCGTCTGGGCGCGGACCCGGACCCCGGAGCCCCAGGTGCCGACCCAGGTACCGGCCGGGCGGGAGGCGCCGGGAACGTTCAGCGAACGGGTCAGGCGCCCCACGTCCGTGTAGGCCTTGCCGTAGGACGTCCCGGTCGGGTGCAGGGTGTAGACGACCACGATGGAACGGTCACCCGCGCCCACCACACCCGTCGTGTGCAGCGCCGGACGCGCGAGGTCGACGGCGTCGGCACCCGCCGGCGACCGGGTGCCCGAGCCGGCTTTGGTACCGGCCTGCGGCTCCTTCGCGACCGTCCCGGCCGGCTCCTTCGCCGCCGCCGCGGCCGGTGCCGTGCACCCGCCGGAGCTGAAGCCCGACCAGCCCTGCTTGACGGCCCAGGGCCGGTTGAAGGAGCCGGCGATGCCGAAGTGCTGGTCGTAGCCGTCGGTGGCGCAGCGGGTGGACTGCCGCAGGTTGCCCAGCATGTAGTCGCGCACCGCCGCCGGAGCGGAGTCCAGCAGGTAGCGGTAGATTTTCACGGTGTCGCGGGCCGAGAGGGCCGTGTAGCCCCAGAAGCCGGGGTGGGTGGACGGCGGCCGGGCGGTGTCCGTCAGGCCGAGTCGCGGGATCATCCGGTCGATGATCGCGCCCCCGCCGTTGTTCGCCCAGAACGTGCTCGCCGCCGCGTCGTCGCTGCCGCGCAGCATGCTGTCGACACGGGACCGGTCGGCGGCCGGCAGGGAGTCGGGGGTGCGGTTCCAGAGGACGTCCAGGGCTATCAGCAGCTTCACCACGGACGCCGACCGGAACTGCCCGGCGGTGTTGAGTTGCTCGGTGAACGCACCGGTCTGGCGGTCGAAGACGGCGACGCCCGCCGTCACCCCGGCCGGCACGTAGACCTGGACCGCCGGAGGCGGCGCGGGGACCTCGGCGGAGGCGGCGGTCGCGGTGGTGCCCACGAGCGCCGCGAGGGCGGCGGCACACACGCCGGCATGCACCACACGACGACGGGCGGACCGGGCGAAGCGCCCGCCACGTTCACTGTTCAGAGTCTTCATGGCCATCCTCGGATCGGGTGGTGGTGCGTCGCT
>NZ_JBFBJT010000147.1:0-17503 GCF_040686175.1 Streptomyces sp. NPDC086077
CTACTGGCTCGGCGCCATCGGCGACGTTCCGGATCACCAACGTCTCCACCGCCGGGTGTACGGTCGGCGGCGCCGGCGCGGTGACCCCGCTCGCGCAGGGCGCGGCGGACGCCACCAAGATCAGCGTCGCCGCGCACACGGCGGGCGACGCGGCGGCCGGCCTGCCCGACCCGGCGCTTGAGGTCCCGCAGCTGGTGCTGGAGCCGGGCTCGGCCTACGAGGTGCGGTTCGCCTGGGTGCCCTCGGAGACCTGCCCGACCGACCCCGGCGGTGACAACGGCGGCGAGACCGGCGGCCCCTCGCCCGACCCGACGCCCACGGACAACCCCGGGACGACGTCGGGCAGTTCCACGGGCGGCGACACGGGCACGTCGGCGCAGCTGATGACCGAGGTCGGCACCAAGGACGGCAGCGTCGTCGTCTCCTACACGGCGGAGGCCGGGTCCCCGACGGTCTCGGCGACGGTGCCCAACGCCTGTGCGGGGACGGTCTACCGGACGGGCGTGCTGTCGGTCTCGTAGGCGTCCGAGGAGGCCGCTTGCGCGGAGTTGGGCAGAGCGCCCGGGGGGGTGTCCGCGGCCAGGAGCCCCATCTCGGCGTCGCGGACGAACTCCACCTCACGGCGGAACAACCGGAACCACATGAACACCACGAACCCGGCGAAGACGAACCACTCGCCGGTGTACCCCAGGTTCTGGAAGGCCTTGAGGTCGAGCCCCGTGTCCGGGGCCGCGCTCACCGGCACGGCCCTCATCCCGGAGTCGCCCTTGTCGAGCGTGACCCACGCGTCGTAGAGGTCGTACGGCACGAGGTTCACCAGCGAGGCCGCGCTGATCGCCCCGGTCTGTCCGGCCGGCAGCCCGGCCCGCGCGCTGACGCCGTTCTCTCCGGGGTTCTCCGAGGCCTGGAGCGCGCCGTTGACGGTCACTTCGCCACGCGGCGGTGCGGGTACCTCGGCCGAGCCGGGCTCACCGGGCAGCCAGCCCCGCACCACGGGCAGGGCCTTGCCGCCGTCGGTGCGCAGCAGGGTCAGCACGTAGTAGCCCCGCTCGCCGTCCAGCTCCCGGTCCGGCACGAGCAGCTGCGCCCCGTACCGGCCTTCGACGGTCGTCGGGTCGCCGGAGGTCTCCTTGTCGACGGGCAGCAGCTCGTCCAGCGGCCGGGCGGCCTGCTTCCCGTCCGAGGCGGCCTGCTCCTCGGCGCTGCGATGATCCTCGATACGTGCCTCGAACCGGCTCAGCTGCCAGGACCCCATGAAGACGCAGAAGGGGATGGCGAGCAGCACGAAGAGGTTGATCCCCCACCATCGGGGCGTCAGCAGAAACCGGTACACGCCCCTAAAGGTACGGGGGGCACGGGGCCGCGTGCGGCGCGGGGTCCCGAAGTTATCCACAGGCTGGGGACCTCGGGAGCGGGATGCGGGCCAGGGCGGGCAGTATGGGGTCATGACTGAGAGCAACGGGTCCCCCTCGCCCGAGCGGCGCGAGGCCATGCCGAACTGGGAGAAGCGCTTCCGGGCGCCGCGGGTGTCACTGCCCGACTGGGCGGAGGACGCCCCCGACCACTCCCTGTTCGTGTCCAACGCGACGGGGACGTACGAGCTGTACGCCTGGGATCGCGCGACGGGTGAGCAGCGCCAGGTGACGAACCGGCCGAACGGCACGACGGACGGCCTGCTCTCCCCGGACGGCGCGTGGATCTGGTGGTTCGACGACAAGGACGGCGACGAGTTCGGCGTGTGGCGCCGCCAGCCCTTCACGGGCGGGGAGGACGAGCTGGCCGTCCCGGGCGTCGACCCGTCCTACCCCGCGGGCCTCGCGCTCGGCCGGGACGGGCGGACGGCGGTGGTGGGACGGTCCACCGACGAGGACGGTACGACCATCCATCTCGCGCGCGTGGGCGAGGCGCCGGTGGAGATCTACCGGCACCGTGAGTCGGCGGGTGTGGGCGACCTCTCCCGCGACGGATCGCTGATCGCCGTCGAGCACACCGAGCACGGCGACGCCATGCACTCCGCGCTGCGCGTGCTGCGCCCCGACGGCACGCCGGTCGCCGAGCTCGACGACACCAAGGGGGGCACGGTCGAGCTGGGCCTGGAGGTGCTGGGCTTCGCGCCGGTCGACGGGGACACCCGGCTGCTCATCGGGCACCAGCGGCGCGGTCGCTGGGAACCGCTGGTGTGGGACGTCGCCACGGGCGAGGAGACGGACCTGGCGCTGGACCTGCCGGGCGACGTGAGCGCCGAGTGGTATCCGGACGGCTCGGGCCTGCTGATCGGGCACAGCCACGAGGCGCGCGGCGAGCTCTTCCGCTACGACCTGGGCACGCGCGAGCTGGTGAAGGTCCCCACCCCGACCGGCACGGTCTCGGGGGCGACGGCCCGGCCGGACGGCAGCGTGGAGTACCTGTGGTCGTCGGCGGCACAGCCGTCGTCCGTGCGCTCCACGGCGGGCGGCGTGGTGCTCGACCCGCCGGGCATGAAGTCGCCTGGCTCGGTGCCGGTGGAGGACGTGTGGGTGGAGGGGCCCGGGGGCCGGATCCACGCACTTGTGCAGAAGCCGGCGGGGGCCAGTGGTCCGCTGCCGACCGTCTTCGACATCCACGGCGGCCCGACCTGGCACGACAGTGACTCGTTCGCGGCGGGCCCGGCGGCCTGGGTCGACCACGGGTACGCGGTCATCCGGGTCAACTACCGCGGTTCGACGGGCTACGGGCGGGCCTGGACGGACGCCCTGAAGCACCGGGTCGGCCTGATCGAGCTGGAGGACATCGCGGCGGTCCGGGAGTGGGCGATCAGCTCGGGGCTGGCGGATCCGGAGCGGCTGATCCTGACCGGCGGCTCCTGGGGCGGCTACCTCACGCTCCTCGGCCTCGGCGTCCAGCCCGACGCGTGGACGATGGGCATCGCCGCGGTCCCGGTGGCGGACTACGTCACCGCGTACCACGACGAGATGGAGGCCCTGAAGGCCATGGACCGCACGCTGCTAGGCGGCACCCCGGAGGAGGTCCCGGAGCGCTTCGAGGCGTCCTCGCCGCTGACCTACGTCGACCAGGTCAAGGCACCGGTCTACATCTCCGCCGGCGTCAACGACCCGCGCTGCCCCATCCGTCAGATCGAGAACTACGTCAAGCGCCTCCAGGCACGCGACGCGGTCCACGAGGTCTACCGCTACGACGCGGGGCACGGCTCCCTGGTCGTCGACGAGCGCATCAAGCAGGTACGGCTGGAACTGGACTTCGCGGAGCGCCACCTCAAGGCGTCCACGGGGAACTGACGGCACCCCCCACGCTTCGCCTCCCGGGCCCGGCGCCCCCGGCGTCCGCCCGGCGGGCCCGGGAGTCGAGCGGCCCGGGAGTCGAGCGGCCCGAAGGCCCCGCACGTCCGGGCCCGCCGGCTCCCGGCCGCGCTCACGCCCCCGTCCGCTCCCGGCGTCTGCGGCCGAGGAGTTCCGCGAGGCCGCGGCGGGTGGCTGCCAGGACCACGCGGTCCTCGGCGCGCAGCACGTAGGTGGGCGGCAGATCCCACAGGAGGTCCGGGGCCGTCTGCCGGCCGGTGGGCGCCGGGCTCGCCGCGAGGTCGGGGCGGCGCTCTCCCGGGGCCGCCGTGTCCAGGGCCAGCACCCGCCAGGAACCGGCACGGAAGGCGTCGGCCACCGTCTTGCCCTCCAGCTGCCGGATGCCCCGCACGGGCACGGCCGCGAACAGCAGCACCCGCCGCTCCACGGGGATCGCCCCCAGCACCTGCCGCCCCATCATCGCCCCGGCGAACGACGGCGCCGCGAGATGCGTGACGCTGCGGCTGCGGGTGAGCGCCCGGGGGTGCGCGGCGCGCAGCGTGCGGTAGACGGCGGCGGCGAAGTCGTCGTCGAAGAGGCGGAGCACGACCCGCAGGTCGGGCCGGACGGACCGGGCGTAGAGGACGGCCTCCAGGTTGGTCGTGTCGACGCTGGTGAGCGCGAGCAGCGTGTGGGCGCGATGGACCTTCGCGGCCTCCAGGACGCCCTCCTGCGTGACGTCCCCGAGCACCACCGGCACCCGCAGCCGCCGGGCCGTCGCCATGCCCCGCGCGTCGGGGTCTGCCTCGACGCAGACCACCGGGATGTGCAGTTCCCGCAGCCGGGTCAGCACCCGCGTGCCGATCTTGCCGAGGCCGAGCAGGACGACATGCCCGCTGAGCCCACGCGGCGGCCTGCGCAGCGTGGACGCGCTGCGGAAGGTGCCGAGGGCCTCCAGCACGGCGGCCAGCAGCACCGGAAGCAGCAGTAACCCGACCACGGCGGAGAGGAGTTGGAGGATCTGCCGCCCGAGGGAGGCGTTGGTGGCGGGATCGTCGATGCCGAGGATGTCGAGCAGCGTGAGATAGGTGGCGTGCAGCGGATGGTCGTCGGTGACCACGGTCAGCGCGATCGCCAGCGCCACCACGGCGGCCACCAGACCGGCCAGCGACCAGCGCAGCCGCCGGGAGAACAGGGAGGAGATCGGCGGTACGACACCGACCGCGCGCCCGGCGGACCGGGGCGAGCCGGTGTACGACACCTGTTCCAGCACGACCGTGCCGCGCCCGGTGGCCGCCGCCACCTCCTCCTCGTCCGGCAGCAGCCGGGGACCGCGCTCGCCGCTGCTCTCCGACCCGTCGGCGCCCGCCGGGTCGCTGCTCGTCGCCGACAGCAGCGCCAGCGTGCACAGCCCCGGATCGGCTACCTGCCCGGGCGCCGGTGGTGTGCGCTCCACCGCGCGCAGCAGCAGCCCGTCGGTCTGTACGACCTTGCTGGTGCCGACGATGGCGGTGGCGGCCAGCGCGGGCGCGGCGGTGTCGGCGTCGGACAGCACGGTGGTGGAGGCGTCGAAGCCGGTGCCGTCCGTCCCGTCCGGGTCGCCGGTCGCCAACGCGGCCGCCTGGTCGAGGAGTTCCTCGATGTGCTGGCCCAGCCGCCGGTTGTACAGGCGCAGGACGATCCGCAGCCGGGGGTTGAGACGGCGTGCGGTGAGCGCGGCGCGGATGTTCGTCTCGTCGTCGTCGTACACGAGCGCCAGCGCGGTCGCCCGCTCCACGCCGGCTTCGGCCAGCACGGCCTCGGACGGCTCGGCGGCCTCCACCAGCCGCACGCCGCCGGTGCTGTCGCCGTTCATCAGGGCGCCGTTGCCCGCGGCCCGGCCGGCCGCGTTCACCATCCGGTCGAGCAGCGCCGCCGACGCGGCCCGGGCCCGCCCCACCACCGGCTGCGGCACGGGGCGATCGGAGGGCGGCGCGACGAGGGTCACCTGCTCCTCGTACACACCCCTGAGTTCGGCCGCGAGACGGTGCGCGAGCCCGTCGTCGCCGCACACCACCATGTGCGCGGGCGCGTCGCCCGGCCGGCCTTGATTCGGAACGCTCGCCACGAGGGGAGAGACTGCCTCAACGAGACCGATGGTTCCAGCAAAGGATTGAACACCCGTTCCGAATCAGCCGTATCGAAGGGGAGCCACCCCGCGCAACGGAGGACCCCACCCGTGGCCGTCACCGTCCCTGAGCCACCATCCCCGTCTCCGTCGCGGTCGGCGTCCCCGCCGTCCCCGGCGCCGCCCGCCGCCCCCGGCAGGGACGACGGCTGGCACCTCAGCTCCCCCCTGGTCCTCACCGTCACCCTGCTCCTCCTGCTGCTCGCCCAGGCCCCGATCCGCCGCGCGCTGTCCGCGCCGGTGATGCAGAGCTGGACGACGGTGTTCGTCGCGGTGGTCGTGCAGGCGCTGCCGTTCCTGGTGCTCGGGGTGCTGCTGTCGGCGGCTGTCGCCGTGTTCGTACCGGCGTCCGTCTTCGCCCGCGCGCTGCCGGCCCGGACCGCCGCGGCGGTACCGGTGGCGGGACTGGCCGGAGCGGTCGTCCCCGGCTGCGAGTGCGCGTCGGTGCCGGTGGCGGGGGCGCTGATCCGCCGGGGAGTCGCCCCGGCGGCCGCCCTGGCGTTCCTGCTGGCCGCGCCCGCGATCAACCCGATCGTGCTGACCGCGACGGCGGTGGCCTTCCCCGGCAGACCCGAGATGGTGCTGGCCCGGTTCGTCGCGAGCCTGGCCGTGGCGTGCGCGATGGGGTGGCTGTGGCAGCGGCTCGGCCGGGCCGAGTGGCTGCGCCCGCCGGCGCGTCCGTCGTACGAGGGGCAGGGAAGGGGGGCGGCGTTCTGGGGGTCGGTGCGGCACGACGTGATGCACGCGGGCGGGTTCCTGGTGATCGGTGCGATGGCGGCCGCGACGCTGAAGGCGGTCGTGCCCGAGGGGTGGCTGCGGGCGGCGGCGGGCAACCCGGTGGTGGCGGTGCTGGCCCTGGCCGTGCTCGCCGTGCTGCTGTCGATCTGCTCGGAGGCGGACGCGTTCGTGGCGGCGTCGCTGACGCAGTTCTCGCCGACGGCGCGGCTGGCGTTCCTGGTGGTCGGGCCGATGGTGGATCTGAAGCTGTTCGCCATGCAGGCGGGCACGTTCGGCCGCGGCTTCGCCCTCCGCTTCGCACCGGCGACCTTCGCCGTCGCCGTCGGGGTGTCGGCGCTGACCGGGGCGGTGCTGCTGTGAACCGGCACACGCAGGCGGCCGTGCTGTTCCTGCTCGGCGTGTCACTGCTGCACGCCGGGGCCACGGATCTGTCGCTGCGCTACGTCAAGGCGGGGCTACGGCCGTTGCTGCTGGTGGCGGGGGCGGTACTGGTCGCGGCGGCGGTGGCGACGGTCTGGTACGAGCGCCGGCGACCGGTCACCGTTGCCCACCATGAACCGCGCGTCGCCTGGCTGCTGCTCCTGCCGGTCCTCGCGCTGATCCTCATCGCCCCGCCCGCCCTCGGCTCGTACAGCGCGATGCGCACCGGCACGGCGTTGCAACGGCCCCCCGCCTACGCCCCGCTGCCCTCCGGCGACCCCGTCCGCCTCGGTGTCGTCGACTACGCCGGCCGGGCGGCGTACGACGAGGGCCGCACCCTGCGCGACCGCAGGGTCCGGATCACGGGGTTCGTGGCGCTGGACCGGGCCGGCACCCCGTACCTGGTCCGCATGGCTCTCAACTGCTGTGCCGCCGACGCCCAGCCGGTGAAGATCGGGCTGGCCGGGCGGGTTCCGCCGGTGCTGCAACCGGACACCTGGCTGGAGGTCACCGGCACCTACACCCCGAAGCGGACCCGCGACCCGGTGGGCGGCGGCCCCATCCCGTTCATCGAGGTCACGGCCGCCGAGCCGGTACGGACGCCCGCAGACCCGTACGACGAGAGCTGGAACAACTGAGAGGACCAACCGCCGCCGGCAGCCTAGTAAACTGACGGATCGTCAGTTATGGTCCTGCCTGCCGTTCCGAAGGGGTGATGTCCAGTGCCGTCACGTCCCCAGAGTCCGCAGCCGACGGGCGCTCCACGCTGGGTCGCGATGTTCTACGAGCCCTCCTCCGCGTCCTGGCGGGTCGGTGCTGAGTCGCCGTACCGGGTCCCCGTGCAGTACGCCATGGGGGAGATGACCCAGACTTTGCGGGCCCGCGGCCAGGATCCGGTCGTGGCCCTGTGGGGCCCGAAGGACGGTGCCTGGCAGCGGATCGACGCGTCCGCCGCCACGGAGGCCGTCCCCGCCCCCGCGCCCGAGCCGCCTCCCGCGACCCCCGCTCAGTCCTCCAAGCTCACCGAGCGCCTGACCGACCGCCGCCACCAGGTGCTCCTCGCCGGGCTGAACCGCGCCGGGCTGTACGACCTCGCCCCGGACGACGAGGCGGCCGTGCGGGCGGTCGTGGACCAGCTCGACGAGACGACCGTCCGCCGGGTCGCCCGCTGGCTCGCTCTCGCCGCCGACTAGGCGCCGCCGGTTCGGTGGGGGGCCCGACGGGCAGGGAAAGGGACGTAGGTGTCGGTTCCGATCCGCCCGTCGGCCCCCGGGCCCAAGGCGTCTGGAGTGGGAATGAAGCTCTCCGTCGACCCCGAGCGCTGTTACGGCTCCGGCGACTGCGCGTACCGGGTTCCGTCCGTCTTCACGGTGGTGGACGGCTGCGGCGCGGTCGTCCCGGGGCGTGAGGACAGCGGAGGCGAGCCCGAGGTCCGCGAGGCTGTCGAGGGCTGCCCGTCCCAGGCCATCACGGTCACCGAATAGGGCCGGGTTCCGCGCCGGATGAGCCGTCCCCGCACCGCGGCCACGGAAGCCCTGATCACCCTCGGCAGCCGGTACGTACGGCACGCTCCCGGCACCCTCGGCAAGGCGGCCCTCGCCGCGCGCGTGCTGAACCCGCATCTGCGGGACCACCCGCGCCGACGTGTCGTCGAGACGCGCTCGGGCGCCCGTTTCGCAGTCGACACCGAGGACCTGATCCAGCGGTACCTCTACCTCTTCGGTGCCTGGGAACCCCATCTGACCGGCTGGCTGCGCAGCCGCCTCGGACCCGGTGACGGTTTCGTCGACGTCGGCGCGAACATAGGAGTCTTCAGCGTCCTGGCCGCGCGACTCGTCGGGGCCACGGGCCGGGTCGTGGCCGTCGAGGCGTCCCCCGCGTGTCATCGGCGCCTGGAGCGGCACGTTCGGCTCAACGGCTGCCGCACGGTCCGGGCCGTCAACGCCGCCGCGTCCGACCGCCGCGGAAAGCTGACCTTCACCCTCGCCAGCTCGCGCAACACCGGCGCGAACAGCATCGTCCCGTACGACGGTCCCGCCGAGGCAGTCTTCGAGGTCGACGCCGCTCCGCTTCCCGACCTGCTCGCCCCGGGGGAGCTGGAACGCGCCCGGGTGATCAAGATAGACGTCGAGGGGGCGGAGGGAGCCGTCGTGCGGGGCCTCGCGCCCCTGCTGCGCAGGCTGCGGCCCGATGCCGAGATCACGATCGAGGTGACGCCGGCGCGGATGGCCGCGCTCGGGGACTCCGTCGAGGAGTTGCTGGAGACCATGGCCGGCGCCGGCTTCCACGTCTACCGGCTGGTCAACGACTACGACCCCGCGAGCTACCCGCCCGCGCTCGGCGGACCCCGCCGGGTGCCCCTGCGGTGGCGGGCCCCGGTCAGCGGGGAGAGCGACCTGGTCTTTTCGCGCACGGACGCCGAGGCGCTGCCCTGACATCCGCCGACATCCGACGGGCACTCAGTAAGGTGCGAAACGGATGAAAGGGGACCTATCGTGGCCATCAGGACCGTCTACGCCGTCATTCCCGTCGCCGACTTCGAAGCGGCCCGCGCCTGGTACGAGCGCCTTTGGGGGCGCCCGGCCGACCGCGACCCCATGAGTGGCCTGGCGGAATGGGAGGTCATCGACGGCGGCGCGATCCAACTGCTCCTCGAACCCGATCGCGCGGGCTCCGCCATGCTGACGCTGGCCGTCGAAGACGTCGCCGACGAGGTCCGGCTCGCAGCGGAACGGGGCCTGGACCTGGGGACCGTCCAGGAGACCTCCGGCGGCCGCTATCGCATCGCCGCGGTCAACGACCCGGCGGGAAACGTCGTCACCATCGCCCAGGAGATCGGCCGACCCTCATGACGGGTTCCTAAGGCCCAGCACATGGCCCGGCCGTCGCGCCCAGCGTTTTCGCTCAGCGCATCCTCCGGGCGTCGTGACCCGCCCTGTTCGGCCCCGCCCCGGCGAAGTCCCGTTTTGCGAAGCCTCGTCCGGTACGCGGCCCCCGCCCCTACGACACCCCGTTCACCGGGTACCCCCAGCCGAACTCCGCCAGTGCCAGCGCACGGGCCTCCGCCACCGCCATGCGTGCCGCCCGCTCGTCCGGGTCGACGTGCGGGGCCTGGCCCGTCACCTGGCCCTCCCACTTGCGGTAGAGGAGCCCCACCTCCGCCGAGAACCACCCCCGGCTCACGGCGTTCAGCGCCAGCAGCAGCCCCGTGTCCTCGGACGCGGGCAGCGCCATCCAGCCGCCGAGGGCCACCAGCAGGTCCCGGCGTACGAAGAGGGACGCCGGGTGGACCTGGGCGCGGAAGTCGTTCGCCTTCCAGAAGCCGAGCACTTCGCCCCGCTCGATCGGCCCGTCCGGCGGATCGCCCGGGAAGCCGGCCGTCGAGCCGTCCGGCCACAGGTCCAGCACCCGTGACGCCACCCATCCGATCGCCGGGTCGGCCTCCAGCGCCGCCAGATCGCGGGCCAGCACACCCGGCGCCAGCTGGTCGTCGGCGTCCAGGACCTTCACGTACTCGCCCTCGGCCCGCGCCAGCGCGATCGTGCGCGCCACCCCCGGCCCGCCGCGCCGACCTTGACGGAACGTCACCCGCTCGTCCTCGGGCACATAAGGAAGAACGTCCTCCGACCCGCCGTCCTCCTGGATCACCCACCGCCACTCCCAGCCCTGCGGCAGCCGCTGCTCGCACAGCGACTTGTAGGCGTCGGGCAGGAAGCGGGCCGACGGCGGGTGCACGGCGGTGACGACGACCACGTGCCGGGTCACGGAGGAGCTCACCACCTTTCCAGGATCGTGGTGAAGAGCAGTTCGGTCCGGTCGCCCGGCAGCGTGACGTCGGTAATGTCCACCACCCGGCCTTCGATGTCGTACGACGTCTTGTGCAGCAGGATCACCGAGGTCCCCGGCGGCAGATCCAGCTCGGCGGCCTCCTCCGGGGTCGGCGGACGGGCCGTGAAGCGTTCCTCGACGCCCGCTGGCGCAACGGCTGGCGGGCGCGGTCCTTCTCCCACTGGTGGCGTCTGTTGTCGCGGACCGCGAGCGTGCGGGGTCGGCGGACGAAGTTGCCGAGGCCGTGCCGCTTGTCGATGAGGCCTTCCTCGCTCAGCAGCCGCAGCGCGCTCTGGATCGTCGGCACACTGCGCCGGTACTGCTCGGCGAGCGCCGTCTCGGCCGGCAGCCGGTCGCCGGGCCTGCGTTCGCCCTCGCGGATGGACCGGCGGATGTCGTCCGCGATCACTTCGTACGCCTTCGGCATATGCGTCAGCGTACGGCTCCTCAAGAGGTCTTGCTGACCTGGATCGGCCGTACGGCTTGGGTGTAAGGGGAAATGGGGAGCGGCATTGCCGGAATTCGGGTCGTCGTACCCGCAATGCGCTCGGGCCGCGGCGCCGTATCGAAGAATGCCGTGCAATTTCACGCGGCGGCGCCGGGACACGAAAACGCCCGATCGCTGGCGACGGGGGATGCACCAGCGATCGGGCTGTGGCCAAGACTAACAAGGCGGATGGCGCCGCGTGACCCGACTGACGAGGCGCGTCGAGGCGCTGTGATGCGGATCACTCCCGACAGGGTGGTTCGTAGGACAACCGTGGCAGGTATTCGTGCCATTTCTCGGGTGTCAGCACACCTCGTGTGGTCGAACAGATGTGCTTCACGGCGTCGTCCACGTTCAGGTCCCACAGCCGTACGGTCCCGGCGCCGCTCGACACCCCCAGCAGACGGCTGTTGGGGCTGAAGGAGAGGAAGTTGCCGGTCTTGGCGTTGGGGCTGAGCGACTGCCCGATGGGCGTGGCGGTGGACGGGCGGCCGACGTCCCAGAGGCGGACCGTGTCGTCGTTGCCGCCGCTGGCCAGTGTGCGCCCGTCCCGGCGGAACGTCAGGGACACCACCGCCTCGGTGTGCCCGCTGAGGGGGGACCCGAGCTGCTGGGCCTCCAACGGGTCGCCGACGCCCCAGAGCCCCACCGTGTTGTCGTCGCTGCCGCTGGCCAGCGTCCGGCCGTCGGGGCTGTAGGTGAGCGTGTTGACGGGGCCGAGGTGGCCCCGCAGCGCGGCGCCGGGCTGGGTGACGGGGCGCGGGCCGGAGACGTCCCACAGGCGGATGGTGGTGTCGGCGCTGCCGCTGGCGAGGGTGCGGCCGTCGGGGCTGAAGGTGAGGGCGTTGACGTAGCCGGTGTGGCCGGTCAGCGGATCGCCCAGGCGGCGGGGTTCGGACGGGTCGGCG
This sequence comes from Streptomyces sp. NPDC086077, assembly GCF_040686175.1. NCBI lineage: Bacteria > Bacillati > Actinomycetota > Actinomycetes > Kitasatosporales > Streptomycetaceae > Streptomyces > Streptomyces sp. NPDC086077. The sequence goes on from NZ_JBFBJT010000147.1 coordinate 11,824, forward strand.
ATGTTCCAGAGCTGGATGGTGCGGTCGTCGTAGGCGGTGGCGAGGGTGCGCCCGTCGGGGCTGTACGCCAGCGCCTCCGGGCCGGCGTACCGGGTCCGCAGCCGCAGGGGCGGGCCGTAGGCGACGGGCCTGGCCGGGTCGGTGACGTTCCACAGCTGCACCGTGCGGCTGCCGGTCAGCACCGCGAGGGTGCGCCCGTCGGGGGCGAACACCACGGTGCGGACGTCGCCTTCGACGGGCAGGAACGGCTTGCCCAGCAGCACCGGCCGCCGGGGCGTCCGGACGTCCCACAGCCGGATCCGCTGGTCGCGCGCCGCCGTGGCGAGCATCCGCCCGTCCGGGCGGAACACCCCGATCCGCCCGAGCATGTCCGAGGTCGGTATCGACCACAGACGGACCTTGTTGTCGCCGGTGCCGGTGGCGAGGGTGCGGCCGTCGGGGCTGAAGCCGAGGGCGTACATCTCGCCGCTGCTGCCCGCGAGCGGCTCGCCGACCTGGGACGGGAAGGCCGGATTGCTGACGTCCCACAGGCTCGCCGTGCTGTCCGCGCTGGCGACGGCGAGCAGTGAGCTGTCCGGGGTGAACGCCACCGACCACACGGGCCCGGTGTGCCCGGTGAGCGGTGCACCGAGCGGCGCCGCGTCCCCTGTGTCGGTCACGTCCCACAGCTGGACGGTGTCGTCGGCGCTGCCGCTGGCGAGGCTGCGGCCGTCGGGGCTGAAGGCGACGGAGTGGACGAGGGCCCGGTGGCCGGTCAGCGGGTCGCCGAGCCGCTCGGGACGACGCCGGTCGGTCATGTCCCACAGCCGCACCGTGGCGTCGTCGCCGCCCGAGGCCAGGGTCCGCCCGTCGGGGCTGAAGGCGACCGAGCGTACGGCGGCGGTGTGGCCGGTGAGGGCGCCGAGCGGGCTCGGCCGGCCCAGGTCGGCCACGTTCCACAGCCGTACGACGCGGTCCTCGGTCGCGGCGGCGAGAGTACGGCCGTCAGCGCTGAACACGAGCAGGTAGACCGTGCCGTCGTGGCCGGTGAGCGGCGCGCCGAGCGGGCGCGGGCGACGGGGGTCGCGGATGTCCCACAGCCGGATCGTGCCGTCGTCCGAGGCGCTGGCGAGCGTGCGGCCGTCCGGGCTGAAGACGGCGGTGCTCACCCAGCTCGTGTGGGCGTCCAGGGGCTTGCCCAGGGGCTTGGGGCGCTGCGGGTCCGCCACGTCCCACAGGCGGACCGTGCGGTCGTAGCTCGCGGTGGCCAGCAGCTTGCCGTCGGGGCTGAACGTCGTGAGGTAGACGGCGCCGGTGTGGCCGAGCAGCGGGGTGGCCAGCGGCGCGTTGACGATCGAGACGAGCCGGTTCGTGGTGCCCTCGTCGTCGGGGCGCAGCCGGTGGGCGACCAGGTCGAGTTGGGCGGACAGCGAAGGGTCCGTGTACTGCACGCGGTCGGCCTCGGCGAGCACCTGCTCGAACACCGCGTCGTCCCGCTGCTGCCACGCCACCACCGCCGACCCGACCGCCAGCACCGCGAGCGCGACCAGCGCCGCCACCGCGCCCCGGCTCATCCACACGGTGCGCCGGCGCAGCCGGGCGGAGGCGGCCAGGAAGTCGACCGCGCTGCGGGTCAGGAAGGTGTCACCGGCCGACTGTGCCCAGGTGCGGGCGTGCTCCAGCCGTGAGCCCCGGTACAGCAGGGAGGTGTCGCGGTGGGTCGTCTCCCAGGCCCGGCTGTCCTCCTCCAGCCGCTGGCGCAGCAGGTTGCCGCCCCGGTCCTCGTCGATCCAGTCGCGCAGCCGCGGCCAGGCGTGCAGCAGCGCCTCGTGGGTGATCTCCACGGTCTCCGCGTCCAGCGTCACCAGCCGGGCGCGGACCAGTTCCTCGAGGGACTCCTCCGTCTTGCCGGGGTCCGTCGACTCCTCCGCGAGCTGCCGCCGCGTGCCCCGCCGACGGGTCGCCTGGGTGTCCTCGCCGAGCCGGACCAGCCGCAGGAGCAGCAGCCGCGCGGCCGTACGCGCGGCCGGGTCCAGCCTGGACCAGGCCCGCTCGGCGGTCGCCGCCACCGCCCCCTGGATGCCGCCCGCCGCGCGGTACCCGGCCAGCGTCAGGCGGCCCCCCTTGCGCCGCTGCCAGGTGGCGAGCAGGGCGTGCGACAGCAGGGGCAGCGCGCCCGCGTCGTGTGCCCCGCGCGGCCCGTCGAAACTGACCTCACGGACGATCAGTTCCGCCAGCCCCGGCTCCAGTTCCAGCCCCACGGCCTTGGCGGGGCCGGTCACCGCCTCGCGCAGCTCGGCGGTGGTGAGGGGCCCGAGCACCATGTGCCGGTGCTGAAGCGCGTCGGCCAGTTCGGGGTAGGACAGGCACTGCTCGTAGAAGTCGGCGCGGACGCCGAGCACGACGAGGACGGGCGCCGGTTCCCCGGGTCCCGCGGGGGAGGCCACGTCGTGCAGGATCTGGATGAACGTACGCCGGTCGCCCTCGTCGGAGCAGAGGGTGAAGGTCTCCTCGAACTGGTCGACGATGACGACCGGCCGGGTCCCGCCCGGCGCCCACGCGGCGAGGGCCGCCCGTACGGCGTCCGCGAACCCTGGAGTGCCGGGCTCCTGCGCCATGGTGACCGGCGCGAGTTCGGGTATGCGGCAGGTCAGCTCCCCCACCGGGTCGGCTCCCGGTACCAGTTGCACCACCTCCCGGCCCACACCGCTGCGAAGAGCGGGCACCAGACCGGCGTTCAGCAGCGAGGACTTCCCGGCCCCGGAGGCGCCGACGAGCATCACCAGACCGCCCGTGCGCTCCGCGGCGCGCAGTTGGGCGGCAAGGGCGGCCGTGCTCCGCTCCCGCCCGAAGAACCACCGCGCGTCCTCCTGACGGTAGGAGGCCAGTCCGCGGTACGGGCACACCCCGCCCGGCACGCCCGGCGCCCCGTCCGCGGTCGCCCCGTCGTCCCCCTCCGGGTCCCCAGCCCCGCCTGCCGGACGCTCGGCGATCGGATCGGCCACCGCGCGCTCCCACATGCGCTGCCACTGGCCCATGTCGTACAGTCCGGCGGAGACTGGCACGGGCCGCTCCCGCCGGGCGTGCGGAATCAGCACCTGCAACACGGCCGCGAGCGCGGCGAAGTGAGCCGGTACGTTCTTCGCGCGGCGCCAGTCGCTGATCCGCTGCGCGGAGACCCGTACGGGGCGGCCCCGTTCGTCCACCCGCCTCAGCCGGGCGACGGCCTCGGACACGCTCTTCAGGGGAGGGTTCCCGGCCTCCTTGTACAGCAACGCGAGACGTTCCGCGAAGGCTGTGCGTGCCCCTGAGTCCGAGCCCAAGGTCTCCACCCCTTCCTTCCGCCTCACCTGGCCATCCGGACCGGAAAACTCACTTTATACGGCTGACCTGCGCAGAAGCCGTTGTCCGGGCGCCGGAACCTCCTCGTCGCGGGCCCCGAATGGCAGGATCACGACCAGGCAGGTCACCACCCGCACGCCGCCCAGGCAGGTCATCAGCTCAGTGCTCGAAGAGGCACCTCAAGTCGCCGTCTGTTCTGGGACAACTTTCGCGAAGTCACCGGACGGCGGCGACGGTTCCGACAGGTGAGCCTGAGTTCCACCGCGCGCGTCGTTCGGCACCGGTCTCCACGTGGGGAGGGACCGGTGCCGAACGACGTTGCTCAACGCTGCTCCAGGTCGCGTCCGCACTCAAGATCATGTCCGGTTCCTACCCAAGCCGCCCGGGGGAACTCCCTCGGGGCGGCTCGCGTTGGCGTGACGACGCTCCTCATCCACCCGGCGGCAACCCCTTGACGCGACCAGCTTCGTGATCACCACGGCAGGTGTGTACGTGATCGTCGGCGTCCTGCGCGCCGGCACCCGCCTGGCCCCCCCCGTCATCGCGTCGACGGCGACGATCCCGGCGACGTTCGTGGTGGGCCGCCTGATCACGCTCCCGAGGAGACCGGCGGCGGCGCGCGGAACATGACGGCCCGAGCCGTTGACGCAGGGTCGGTCAACGGGTGTACCGCTGCCCCAGCAGCCGCGCCTGCTCCACCTTCAGTCGCGTGAACTCCGACCGCGCGTACTCGGCGATCTCCTCACCGGGGAACGGCACCACCGAAAGATGCTGGTCGTAGTTTCCCTGCGCCCACCGGGCGGCCGTGATCTCGTAGCCCGACACATGCGCGCACAGTTGCAGCAGCAGCGGCGGCATCGCGGGTTCGCTCAGGAGATCGGCGTGCTTGACGACGAGGTCGCGCATGGAGCGGATGTTCGGCAGGAAAACGGTGGTGACCCACAGCCGCCACTCGGCGAGCTCCTCCTCGCTGGGCGGCGTCTCATGGACGAAGGGCGACCTGCCGTCAGGACGGGCGTTGCGCTGCATGAACGCGGCGAAGGTACGACCGCTGGCCTCCGTGAGCGCGAACAGGGGCCCGTAGAAGTCACTGAGCTGCCGATTCACCCGAGCGAGCCGCTCCTGCCGCTGCGCCAGCCGCAGGCCGTTGAGATAGGTGACGGCGTACCCGACGAAGGCCAGCCCGACCGTGACGACCACTGCGATCATGGGGGCTGATGCTAGGTCAGGGGGTTGGTGTCGGGTAGGCCCGCGGTGACTGTGCGGCCTCCATGGCCGTCTGGAACACCCTGGGCGGAGATGCAGGTTGCTTGATGCGTCTCTAGTTGCACATTTGGAAACCACTCGCATAAGCTGCGGGCGCACCGACCGACGACCACGAAGGGTGACCATGGGGGAGAACGCGAACTCTGCCGAGCAACTGCGTGCGATAGACGAGGCCCCGGTACTCACGCGCGCCGCCACCACCGGCGAGCGCGCCCTGGGCGCCCTGTCGGCCCTGGCTCTATTCGGTGTGCTCGCCGCGGCGGCCGTCGTCCAGACTCCCGTCGCGCTGGGCTGCGTCGTCCTGCTCCTCGCACTGGGTCTCGTACTGCGCTGGCGCTGGTTCCATCTGCAGGCGCCCGGCCGAAGGCCGCACACCAAGGCGGAGGAGTGGATCTCCTTCCTCGGCCCGGTCTCCCTGGCCATTCCCGCGCTCGGCGTGCTGTGGAACAACCCCGTCGAGTTGCCGGGCGCCCTGGTCGCGGCCGCGGTGCCGACCGCTGTGCTCGCCGGATACCTGGCGCTGCGCTGGAGGCGCTGACATGCCCCCGCAGCCGCGCACCCGACTGACCACGGTGATGCATTCCCCGACGCGTCTCGCCATTCTCGGCGTCCTCCGACACGTTCAGCAGATCAACTTCGCCGACCTGCAGGACTCCCTGGAACTCTCCACCTCCGAACTCTCCCGCCAATTGGGCATTCTGGAGAAGGAGAACCTCGTCGAGATCGCGAAGTTCCGTGAACGGCGTCACGCCGTGACGCGTGTCCGTCTCTCTCCTGCCGGGCGGGAACAGTTCCAGGATTACCTGGAGGAACTGCGAAAGGTCGTCCAGGCGGACCTGGAGTAGCCACAGAATGCGACATCATGGTGTGAGGGTGGGGCGAGCCGGAAACGGCCCGCCCCACCCTTGTCATTCAGTCGCGCGGCCTGTCAAAGCCGTTACGCCCAAGGAGTGGCGCACCAGATGGCGCTGGCGGCGAGTGAGGCGGCGAGCCCCACGACCCCGCCCTTCACGGCGATCTTGACGCCGCGCTTGGCCGCTTCCTTGGTGATCAGCCGAGCGGCGTCGGACCACTTCTTGTCCGACAGCTTGTT
>NZ_JBFBJT010000148.1:0-17497 GCF_040686175.1 Streptomyces sp. NPDC086077
GGGTCGGAGGACGTTCTTCCTTATGTGCCCGAGGACGAGCGGGTGACGTTCCGTCAAGGTCGGCCCCGGATACGGCCGCCATGGACCCCGCTCGGGTCCACGGCTGCCGGCCGGAAGCCGTCCCTCCCGGCCGGGGTCTTCACCTGGTTCAGCCCTGGGCGGCGATTTCCGCCAGCCGCCGCGCCTCGTCCCGCGTGGAGCGGGCGATCGCGTCCTCGTCGACGTGCAGCAGCCGGCCGTTCTCGACGACCGCCTCGCCGTTGACGAGCGACAGCGTGACCGGGGCCGCCGCGCCGAAGACCAGCGCGGTCACCGGGTCGGCGATGGAGGCGTGGGCGAGTGTGTCCAGCTTCCACAGCACGAGGTCGGCCAGCTTGCCGGGCTCCAGGGAGCCGATCTGGTCGGCGCGGCCGAGCACCTGGGCGCCGCCGTGGGTGCCGAGTCGCAGCGCCTGGCGGGCGTTCAGGGCGGCCTCGCGGTGGGCGCCGAGGCGGTTGATGAGCAGGGCGTTGCGCAGCTCGGTGTGGAGTTCGCCGGACTCGTTCGACGCGGTGCCGTCGACGCCGAGGCCGACCGGGACGCCGGCGGAGAGCATGTCCGGCACCCGGGCGATACCGGCTGCCAGGCGGGCGTTGGAGGAGGGGCAGTGGGCGACGCCGGTCTTCGTCCGGGCGAAGGCGGCGATGTCGGAGTCGTTCATGTGGACGCAGTGCGCCATCCACACGTCCTCGCCGAGCCAGCCGGTCGACTCGAAGTAGTCGGTCGGGCCCATGCCGAACAGCTCGTGACAGAACTTCTCCTCCTCCACGGTCTCCGAGCCGTGGGTGTGCAGGCGCACGCCGAGCCGGCGGGCCAGTACGGCGCCCTGACGCAGGAGGTCGGTGGAGACGGAGAACGGGGAGCAGGGCGCGACGGCGACCTGGGTCATGGCGTCGAAGGAGGCGTCGTGGTGCTGCCTGACGGTCTCCTCGGTCGCGGCGAGCGCGCCGTCGAGGGTCTCGACCGCGAAGTCCGGGGGCAGGCCGCCGTCCTTCTCGCTGCGGTCCATCGAGCCGCGGGCGAGGGTGAAGCGGACGCCGGTCTCGCGGGCGGCGCGGATGATGGAGCCGGACAGGTCGCCGGAGCCCCGCGGGAAGACGTAGTGGTGGTCCATCGCCGTGGTGACGCCACCGCGGGCCATCATGGCGAGCGAGCCCTGTGCGGCCGCGTAGGTCATCTGCTCGTCGATGCGCGCCCAGACCGGGTACAGGGCGACGAGCCAGTCGAAGAGGTTGTGGTCCGTGGCCAGGCCCCGGGTGATCCACTGGTAGAAGTGGTGGTGGGTGTTGACCAGACCGGGGGTCACGAGGTGGCCGGAGGCGTCGATACGGCGTACGACGTTCTCCAGGCCCTCGGGGGCCTTGCCCGAGCCGAGCGCCTCGATGCGGTTGCCGGCGACGACGACGTGTCCGGAGGCGTACTCGGTGTCGTCGGCGTCGACGGTCGCGATCGCACAGTTCTCGATGACGATGCGCCGGGCTGCTGCCATGGTTCGTCCTTTCCGCTCAGCGGACTTTGCTGGAGTGGGCACGGCAGGACCCTGGGATTTTGAGTACCGCGGCCGGGGAGCCGGACATCTGCGTCTCCGCCGGCCGCGGGTGCCGAAAGGGGGTCGATCAGAGGTTGGTGAGGTCCGTCGGGATCCTCGCCTCGCAGCCGTCCCTCAGGACGGTGGCCTCGATCAGGCCGTAGGGACGGTCGGCGGCGAAGTACACCTCGTTGTCGTTCTTCAGCCCGAACGGCTCCAGGTCCACGAGGAAGTGGTGCTTGTTCGGGAGGCTGAAGCGGACCTCGTCGATCTCGCTGCGGTTGTTGATGATGCGGGAGCCCATCTGGTACAGCGTCTGCTGCAGCGACAGCGAGTACGTCTCGGCGAAGGCCTGGAGCATGTGCTTCCTGGTCTGCTCGTAGGACTTCTCCCAGTTGGGCATCTTCTGCTCGTCGTCGCTCCAGTTGAACCGCCAGCGGCTGGAGACCTGGGTGGCCAGGATGCGGTCGTAGGCCTCAGGGAGCGTCGTGTACTTGTCCTTGACGAAGCCCCAGAACTCGGAGTTGGTCGAGTTCATCACGACCAGGTCCTTCAGGCCCGAGACGACCTCCCACGACGAGCCGTCGTAGGTGATCTGCGTCAGCCGGGTCTCCTGGCCCTGGCGGACGAAGGAGTGCTTGACCTCGTCCGCGCCGATGAACTTGGAGTTGGCGTCGGAGGTCGCGATCCGCTCCCAGGTGTACTCCTCGATGCGGATCCGGGCCCGGTGGATCGGTTCCTGCGAGGTGACGAAGTGGCGGGCGAGGTGGATGCCGAACTGCTCGGCGGACTCGATCCCGTACTCCTTGGCGAACGCGAACACCGTGTTCTTGGTGGTGTCGGTCGGCAGCACGTGGGCGTTGGAGCCCGAGTAGTGGACCTCGTCCATGTCGCCGCTCAGGGCGACCGAGACGTTCAGGTCCTTGATGTGGTGGGTGGCGCCGTCCCGCGTGATCTTCACGACTCGGTTCTCGGCCTTGCCGTACTGGTTCTGTCCCAGGATCACAGGGTGGGCAGGGCGGGAATTGAGTGCCATGTCTGCTAGCTCCCTCGGTAAACGGAGTAGCCGAACGGGTTGAGCAGCAGCGGTACGTGGTAGTGCTCGCCCGGCACGACGGCGAACGTGATCGCCACCTCCGGGAAGAACACCCCAGGTCCGCTGTCCCGATTCGCGGGGGCGTCCTGCTGCGCATCGGCTTGCTTCTTCTCGAAGTACGACTCGACGGCGAAGTCGAGCCGGACGTGGGTCGTCCCCTCCGGCGGGGCCGGAAGGTCCTTGCACCGGCCGTCGGCATCGGTCGCGGAACCGCCGAGCGCCTTCCAGTCCGCCGCGCGCCCGGCACGGGCGGAGAGCCGGACGGCGACGCCCTCGGCGGGGCGGCCGACGGAGGTGTCCAGGATGTGGGTGGACACGGAGGCGGTGGTGCTGGTGCTCATGGTGTCAGGCGTCCTCTTCGACGAGTCGGGCCAGTCGGATGCGGTTGATCTTCCCCAGCTCGGTGCGGACGATCTCCCGCTCCTGCTCCGGCGAGTGCCCGATGCGCTCCTTGACCGCGTCGCGCATCTGCTCGCCGGTGCGGCCGGTGGCGCAGATCAGGAAGACATGGCCGAACTTCTCCTGGTAAGCCAGGTTCAGTTCCAGCATCTCCTCCTTGAGCTGCTCGGAGGCGCCGGCCATGCCGCGCTGTTCCCGGGCCGAGACCGGGTCGCCCGGCTTGGGGCGGCCGATCGGCGGGTGTCCGGCCATCGCCTCGTCGAGGTCCCCGGCCGTCAGCTCGGCGGTCGCGGCGTCACCGGCGGCGTAGAGGTCCTCGGTGGTGGCGTAGGGACGGGCGGCGAGGAGCCGGTTCGCCCAGACCGTGGAAGCACACGCCTCGCGCAGCGCGGTGAGGGCCGCGTGCTCCTCCAGGGCGTTGAAGCGGGCCAGGCCCGGCGGCGTGGAAGTGGACGTCACGGGAGCCTCCGTGGCCGTGTCGGCCTTCGTACTGAACGGGCTGCGGACAGCTAACGCCCTCCGGAACAACACGTCAACAGTTTGTTGAAAATTCGGCGCAACAAAAACCGCCGTCCCCGCACTGCACGGGACGGCGGTCGCACACCGGAGGCGAAGCCCTGGTCAGGACTCCTTGTCGCGGTTCAGGTAGTTGTAGACGGTGAACCGGCTGACGCCGAGCGCGCCCGCCACCGTCTCCACGCCGTGCCGCACCGAGAAGGCACCCCGCGCCTCCAGTATGCGCACCACCTCCTGTTTGGACCTGCGGTCCAGCTCGGACAGCGGCTTGCCCTGCCGGCGCTCCATGGCCGCGAGGATGTGGTCGAGGGAGTCGGCGAGCTGAGGCAGCCGGACGCCGACCACGTCGACACCCTCCCAGGCCAGCACGACGTCGTCGGCGCTCGCCTCGTCCGGGGCGATCAGCACGCCGCCCATGGCGTCGACCAGTGGCTTCACCGCGGCGATGAAGGACTCGTTGCCGGTCACTTATCACCCTCCCCGACCACGTTGACCTGGAGCGAGACACGGGTGGCGCCCGCCTGCAGGGCCCTGCGCAGCAAGGCGCCCACGGCGGTCAGCACCTCGTCGGCTCCGCCCTCGGCGGTGTTGCCGAAGGGACCGACGTCCACGGCGTCCAGCTCGGCCGCCTCGACGACCTCGCGGGCCACCAGCGCGTGCGCGGGTGCCTCGTCGAGATCGAAGGGTTCGGTCGTGAATTCCACTCTCAGTCGCACGCGCTCAACCTAACGCGCCCCACCGCCATCCGGGCAGCCCGTGCCGGCATCGGATCCCGCTACGGACCGCCGGATCGGAGGGAGGCGTTTTTCGCCGGTCGGTCTTGACAGCCCTCGCCCACCGCGGGCAGTCTTCCGATAAGCAGAAAGCAACTTCCGCGATACGGAAATAGTCCAGCAGGAAGGGAGCGCCGACCCCGATGGGATTCGCAGACCAGCGCTTCAACGTCAACCTGTCGATCCTCTTCACGGAACTCCCGCTCCTGGAGCGCCCGGCCGCGGCTGCCGCGGCCGGCTTCACCGCGGTCGAGCTGTGGTGGCCCTGGGTCGACTCCCCCACCCCCGAGCGGTCCGAGCTCGACGCCCTGAAGCGGGCGATCGAGGCGGCGGGCGTCCAGCTCACCGGCCTCAACTTCTACGCGGGCAAGCTCCCCGGCCCCGACCGCGGCGCCCTGTCGGTCCCCGGTGAGGAGTCGGAGCGGTTCCGCGCGAACATCGACGTGGCCGCCGACCTCGCCGCGTCGCTCGGCTGCAAGGCACTGAACGCGCTCTACGGCAACCGCGTGGAGGGCGTCGACCCGGCCGAGCAGGACGCGCTCGCCGTGGAGAACCTGGTCCTCGCAGCCCACGCCGCCGACCGGATCGGCGCGATCCTGCTGCTCGAGGCCCTCAACAAGCCCGAGTCGCCGCTGTACCCGCTGGTGTCGGCACCGGCCGCGATCGGCATCGTCGACAAGGTCAACCAGGCCTCCGGCCTCGGCAACGCCCGGTTCCTGATGGACCTCTACCACCTGTCGATGAACGGCGAGGACCTGCCGCAGGCGATCACCGCGTACGCCGAGAAGACCGGCCATGTGCAGATCGCCGACAACCCGGGCCGGGGCGCGCCGGGCACGGGCGCGCTGCCGCTCGAGGACCTCCTCGACCAACTCGCCAAGGCCGGTTACGACGGCTGGGTCGGTCTGGAGTACAAGCCGGGCGACCGGCCGAGCGCCGAGGCCTTCGCGTGGCTGCCGGCCGGGGCCCGCGCCGCGCGCTGACCCGATGCCCTGACCTGGCGTCACATCATCGACGAATCGCAGCAGTTCAGAGAGGCACCCCAAAATGAGCACCCTTCCCAAGATCGCCTGGATCGGCCTCGGCATCATGGGCTCCCCCATGTCGGAGAACCTGATCAAGGCCGGCTACGACGTCACCGGCTTCACGCTGGAGAAGGAGAAGCTGGACCGGCTGGCCGCCGCCGGCGGCTCCGCCGCCCCCTCGATCGCCGAGGCCGTCCGCGACGCCGACGTGGTCATCACCATGGTGCCCGCGTCCCCGCAGGTCGAGGCCGTCGCGTACGGCCCGGACGGCATCCTGGAGAACGCGAAGCAGGGCGCCCTGCTGATCGACATGTCCTCGATCACCCCGCAGACCTCCGTGGACCTGGCCGCCGCCGCCCGCGACAAGGGCGTCCGGGTGCTGGACGCCCCGGTGTCCGGCGGTGAGGCCGGCGCCGTCGAGGCCGTGCTGTCCATCATGATCGGCGGCGAGCAGGCCGACTTCGACCAGGCCAAGCCGATCTTCGAGGCGCTGGGCAGGACCATCGTGCTGTGCGGTCCGCACGGCTCCGGGCAGACCGTGAAGGCGGCCAACCAGCTGATCGTCGCCGTGAACATCCAGGCCTGCGCCGAGGCCGTGGTCTTCCTGGAGAAGTCCGGCGTGGACCTGAAGGCGGCGCTGGACGTCCTCAACGGCGGGCTGGCCGGCTCGACCGTGCTGACCCGGAAGAAGGACAACTTCCTGAACCGGGACTTCAAGCCGGGCTTCCGGATCGACCTGCACCACAAGGACATGGGCATCGTCACCGACGCGGCCCGCAACGTCGGGGCGGCGCTGCCGGTCGGCGCCGTGGTCGCCCAGCTGGTGGCCTCCCTGCGCACGCAGGGCGACGGCGGCCTGGACCACTCCGCGCTGCTGAGGGCCGTGGAGCGCCTGTCCGGCGCCCAGGCCTGATCCCTTCGATACTTCCGGGCGGCGCCGCCGCTGACACCTGTCCTGTCGCGCCCAGGCGGTGGCGTCGCCCGGAACCCCCCTCGACTTCAACAAACTGTTGACGTCGCGATCGGAACCTAGGCTCCACGAAGCGGATGCTCCACGAAGTGGAAGTCTTTTTCCGCTGCCCATCGTACGGAAGGTCACCATGTCGAAGCGCGTGCTCACCACCGAGTCCGGCGCCCCGGTCGCCGACAACCAGAACTCCGCCTCCGCCGGCGTCGGCGGTCCGCTCCTGCTCCAGGACCAGCACCTGCTGGAGAAGCTGGCGCGCTTCAACCGCGAGCGCATCCCGGAGCGCGTGGTGCACGCCCGCGGCTCGGGCGCGTACGGCTACTTCGAGGTGACCGACGACGTCACCGGCTTCACCCACGCCGACTTCCTGAGCGCCGTCGGCAGGCGCACCGAGACGTTCGTGCGCTTCTCGACCGTGGCGGACTCGCTGGGCGGCGCGGACGCGGTGCGCGACCCGCGCGGCTTCGCCGTCAAGTTCTACACGGAAGAGGGCAATTACGACCTCGTCGGGAACAACACTCCGGTCTTCTTCATCAAGGACCCCATCAAGTTCCCCGACTTCATCCACTCGCAGAAGCGCGACCCGTTCACCGGCCGCCAGGAGCCGGACAACGTCTGGGACTTCTGGGCGCACGCCCCCGAGGCCACCCACCAGGTGACCTGGCTGATGGGCGACCGCGGCATCCCGGCCTCCTACCGCCACATGAACGGCTACGGCTCGCACACCTACCAGTGGACCAACGCCGACGGCGAGGCCTTCTTCGTCAAGTACCACTTCAAGACGAACCAGGGCATCCGCTGCCTGAGCACCGAGCAGGCCGCCGAGACCGCGGGCAAGGACGCGAGCTCGCACCAGACGGACCTGCTCCAGGCCATCGAGCGGGGCGTCAACCCGTCGTGGACCCTGTACGTGCAGGTCATGCCGGCCGCCGAGGCGGCGGACTACCGCTTCAACCCGTTCGACCTGACCAAGGTCTGGCCGCACAGGGACCACCCGCTGCAGCGCGTGGGGCGCCTGGTCCTGGACCGCAACCCGGACAACGTCTTCGCCGAGGTCGAGCAGGCCGCGTTCTCCCCGAACAACTTCGTGCCGGGGATCGGCCCCTCCCCCGACAAGATGCTCCAGGGCCGCCTGTTCGCCTACGCGGACGCGCACCGCTACCGCCTGGGCGTCAACCACACGTCGCTCGCGGTCAACGCCCCGAAGGCGACCACCGCGCAGAACTACGGCCGCGACGGCTTCATGGCGAGCAACGCCCAGGGCCGGCACGCCAAGAACTACGAGCCGAACTCGTACGACGGCCCGGTCGAGACCGGCCGCCCCCTGTCGGCCCCGCTGGCGGTGTCCGGCCACACCGGCACCCATGTGGCGCCGCTGCACACCAAGGACGACGACTTCGTCCAGGCGGGCGAGCTGTACCGCCTGATGTCCGCCGAGGAGAAGTCCCGGCTGATCGCCAACATCGCCGGCAGCCTCTCGCAGGTCTCCCGCGACGACGTGATCGAGAAGAACCTGGCCCACTTCCACGCCGCCGACCCCGAGTACGGCAAGCGCGTGGAGGAGGCGGTCCGCGCCCTGCGCGAGGACTGAACCCAAGGGCTGCGTCCGGATCTTGACGGGAGGTCGGGAGTCCGGACGCACCGCCCGCCAGGCCACCGGCGACCCGGATGAGGGGTGGTCGACCGGCGGCCGGGCGGGCACGGCGAGGACCGCGGCGGCGCGCGAGCCAGTGCGGTGGTGAAGGTCCCGGAGCTCCTTCTTCGACCTGAGGGGAAGGAACCCGGTACTGTCGCCGGCCGCCGCGGTCCCCACCGCACAGACTCCGTCCGGCGGCGCGAATGTCCTGTCGCGCCCAGCCTCGCACCGCCGGACGGCCACACCTCACCGGCCGGGAAGCGCCGGGCACGGGGGTGCGAAACCGCTCCGGCCGCAGCACCCTGAAGGCATGGCACATCCACCGGAGCACCCGCACGTGGTGGTGCATCCGCCGGCCCTGGACGGCTCGCGGCGGGTCACCGAGGGCGACGAGACACTGGGCGTCGCCACGCACCTGGACGACGTCGGCGAGATCCTGCGGCTCGCCGACCTCTATGTGACCGACGTCGAGGACACCGACTTCATCGAGTGGCAGGGCGGCGGCCCGGAGGACTGGCCCGGACTGTCGGAGCATCACGAGCACCACTAGCACCATGAGCAGCAAAGCCGCCCCGCGAATCACAGACATCACGAGCAGCCGAGGCGGGCCGGCCGCGCGTACGTAAGGGGACGTACGCCGGGTACGGCTCCCTCAAATCCAGCTCTGAAGGCGTCCCGGCATGCTTCGAGTGCGCCCTGGGGCGGGCACATACTCCTCACACGCCGGGGCCCGCCGGCACGGGGGCGGCGGGCCCCGGCTCACGGGGGTGGGTTGTGAAGAGCCACGAAGCGCGCACGGAGCGGCTGGGGCCGCACGAGGTCGGCCTGCTGCGGGGCGGCCCACGGGGCGCGGTCACGGTCGCCGTGCTGGGCCTGCATCTGCGGGGCCTCGTCGAGGCGGGACGGCCCGGCACCCTGCGCCGGGCGGCCGCGTTCCCCCCACCCGACCATCCGCTGGAGAAGGCGGTCCGCGTCGGGCTCCACCGCCCCGCCGGCATCAGGGAGTTACCCACTCGCGCGGCCGTGCGCCTCGTCCTCGCCCGGATGCGCGGCGACCTCACCGCGGACGGGCTGCTGCGCTCGGGGCTGCCCGGCCCGACCCGCGCCGGACGCCGGTACCTCACCTCGCTGCGCGCCCGGCACCCGCTTCCCACCGCCCCGGACGCCCTCACCGACGAGGAGATGCTCCTCGCGGTCGCCCTCCACGGCGGCCGGGCCCTGACGGCGCTCGTACCGCACTTCACCCGCGCCTCGGGGCTGGCCGGTCGTGGCGCCCTCGCGGACGAGGGACGCTTCCCGTTCGGCCGGGGCAACGACCTGCGCCGCACCTTCGGCGCCGAGGAGGACCACACGCCCGGCGACGGCCGGTCCGGCGGCCACCACGGCGGAGGCGGGGGCCACGGGTGCGGTGGTGGCGGCGGAGGCGGGGACTGAGCCACGGCAGGACGACAGGGCGGCCCACCCTCGGGTGAGCCGCCCTCGGCGGCCGTCCTCGACTCTCCCTCACGGGACGGACCGCGGGTCAGACCTTCAGCGTCCTGATCGACGTCGGCGCGTGCCCGGGCTCCGTCGCGAGTTCCTCGAACTCCACGACGTTGCCGATGTCGTTCGTGCCGGACATGGAGATGTTGGTGATCCGCTCCAGGATCGCCTCGACCACCACCGGCACCCGGAACTCGGCGGCGAGCTTCTTGGCCTGCTCGAAGGCCGCGCCCAGCTCGCTGGGGTCGGTCACCCGGATCGCCTTGCAGCCGAGGCCTTCGGCGACCTTGACGTGGTCGACGCCGTAGACGCCGAGTTCGGGCGAGTTGAGGTTCTCGAACTCCAGGTTGACCTGGAAGTCGATCTCGAAGGCCCGCTGCGCCTGGCGGATCAGGCCCAGGTAGGAGTTGTTGACCAGGACGTGCACGTACGGGATGCGGTGCTGGGCGCCGACCGCCAGCTCCTCGATCATGAACTGGAAGTCGTAGTCGCCGGAGAGGGCGACCACGGAAGCCTCCGGGTCTGCCTTGGCGACGCCGAGCGCCGCCGGGATGGTCCAGCCGAGGGGGCCCGCCTGGCCGCAGTTGATCCAGTGCCGCGGGCGGTAGACGTGGAGCATCTGGGCGCCGGCGATCTGCGAGAGGCCGATGGTGGTGACGTACCGCGTCTCCGGGCCGAAGGCCTTGTTCATCTCCTCGTACACGCGTTGCGGCTTCATCGGGATGTTGTCGAAGTGGGTACGCCGCTGGAGGGTGGCCTTCTTCTCCTGCGCGGCGGCGGACCAGGCGGAGCGGTCGGGCAGCTTGCCGGCCGCCTTCAGCTCCCGGGCCACCTCGACGAACAGCTCCAGCGCGGCCTTGGCGTCGGAGGCGATGCCGTAGTCGGGCGCGAAGATCTTGCCGATCTGGGTCGGCTCGATGTCGACGTGCACGAACTTCCGGCCGGCGGTGTAGACGTCGATCCTGCCGGTGTGGCGGTTGGCCCAGCGGTTGCCGATGCCGAGGACGAAGTCGGACTCCAGGAACGTCGCGTTGCCGTAGCGGTGCGAGGTCTGCAGGCCGACCATGCCGGCGTTCAGCTCGTGGTCGTCCGGGACGGTGCCCCAGCCCATCAGGGTGGGCACGACCGGAGTGCCGGTCAGCTCGGCGAACTCGACGAGGAGTTCGGCGGCGTCGGCGTTGATGACGCCGCCGCCGGCCACGATCAGCGGGCGCTCGGAGGCGTTCAGCATCCCGAGCGCCTTCTCGATCTGGGCGCGGGAGGCGGCCGGCTTGTAGACCGGCAGCGGCTCGTACGTCTCCGGGTCGAACTCGATCTCGGTGAGCTGGACGTCGATCGGCAGGTCGATGAGGACCGGGCCCGGACGGCCGGAGCGCATCAGGTGGAACGCCTGCTGGAAGACGCCCGGGACCTGGGCGGCCTCCAGGACGGTGACCGCCATCTTTGTCACCGTCTTGGCGATGGAGGCGATGTCGACGGCCTGGAAGTCCTCTTTGTGGATCACCGCGGTCGGCGCCTGGCCGGTGATGCACAGGATCGGGATCGAGTCGCCGGTCGCGGAGTACAGGCCGGTGATCATGTCGGTGCCGGCCGGGCCGGAGGTGCCGATGCACACGCCGATGTTGCCGGGATGGGTACGGGTGTAGCCCTCGGCCATGTGCGAGGCGCCCTCGACGTGGCGGGCGAGGGTGTGGCTGATGCCGCCGGACGCCTTGAGTGCCGCGTAGAACGGGTTGATCGCCGCGCCCGGCACCCCGAACGCGTCCGTGACGCCCTCGCGCCTGAGGATCTCGACTGCCGCGCGGGCAGCGGTCATACGAGCCATTGAGTACTCCTGCTTCGGCTGTCGGATGCGTACTCCCGTCGCGCCCCGCCGGTGAGCACTTCCGTATAGCGGAAAGTAACTTCTACGATCTGGAAGCAATGTAAGGCTCAGTGCCAAATGCCGTCAAGGGACGGACAGGCGGGGGAAGACAGGAGCACCATGTGGCCATGCCCGAGAGCCTGCCGGTGCGCTGCCCGGCCTGCCGGCGCGAGCACCTCTACACCGCGCCGTCCTACCCCTGCGCCTGCGGCGCCCCCGCCGGCCCGGCGCCGGACCCGCACGCCGCGCCGGAGCACGTCGCGCACCGCAGCTGGGACGAGGAGTGGGTCGAGGTCGCTTGCGCCCCGTGTGGCCGGCGCAACCAGTGGCCGCGCCCGGAGCTGGGCTGCCCCTGCGGAGCGGTGCTGCGCCTGCCGGTGGCGGTCCCGGGCGCCGGCCCCCGGCCGGCGGTCGCCCTGCGCACCGCCCGCGACGCGGTCACGGCCGCCGCCCTCTATCTGCACCGGCTCGGCCACCGCGACCTGCGCCGCGCCGACCAGCGGCCCCCGTCCGGGATAGGGCTCTCGGCCGACGGCCTGCTGGCCCAGGTCGACCCCTCCGAACGCCCGGCGACGGTACGGGACGTGGAGTGCCTGTGGCTCATGGCCATGTCGGAGTCCGTGCGCTGCGTGTACTTCTCGCTCTCCGGATACGCCGTCGAGGCCCGCGCCCGCGCCGACACCCTCGGCGTCCCGTTGTTCGCCGTGGACGACCCCACCGGCCCCCCGCGCCCGGTGAACCAGCCCGCCGACGCCCTGCACGCCACCCTGGACTGAGCCGGCGCACGCGCTAGGGCGGAGACGAGGGTGGCGATCATCGCGCCGATGCCGTCGGGTTCACCGACCCGGCCCAGCGCGGTCTTCGCGGCGAGGGCCGGGACGACCCCGGGGAACCGGGTGAAGGCGTCGTCGGCGAGGCGGGTGCGGGTCGCGCCGGGCGAGATCGCGTTGACCCGGATGCCGCGGCCGCCGAACTCCTTGGGATGTACCGGGTCAGCACCGCCGTCCGTCATCAGGGGCAGCAGCCGCTGTGTCAGGAAGTACGGGGAGTACCACCGTCAGTTCGGCGCGCCACCCAGCTAGGACGCCGCCCGGCTGCGGCACGAGGCACGCACTTTATGCTGGAAGATCCCGGCCGGCTCAAGCGCATGGCCGATTGCAGGTGTCCAACAGCCCGGGGCAACCGCTGAAGACGGGCTCCATGGGCCGTCCGAGCCCCGGTTACCACGTGACGCAGGGAGCTACTCGAAGCGCTCCTCACGAAGGCGCGTACGGGCTGCGCATGGAGTGACCTGCCGTACGGCAACGTTGGTGCCCGAGCTGACGGACACCGCCTGGAAGGCCGTGGAGCCGGTCCTGACGGCCCGCAAGGGCCGCAAGGGCCGCAAGGGCCGCAAGGCCAGCAACAGATCGCGCTCGACCTGTCCGCCCGCCCGGTCGGCCTGATGACCGGCTACCACGGCGACGCGGACCGTACGGCGGGGAGGCGATGACGGGCGGCTACTACCGCACCGGCGACATCGGCTCCCGTGACGAGGACGGATACATCACCACTGGATCCGGCGACCGGTGCGCCGGGTGCCGCCGAGGGCGAAGGCGATCAGCTCGTCTTCGGCCCTGTCCTGGGCCTTGCGCATCCGCGAGCGCCCGTCGTCGCTCGTGTTGTCGTAGCCGCCCTTGACGACCGCGACGTAAGCCGGCCGGGGCCGCGTAGGCGTCCTCGTAGCGCAGCCAGCCCTCGGGCGCGCCCCCGACAGCGATGCGCGTCCAGTCGCCCGGCACGTCCGACGCCGAAGCCCTGGAGACCTGGGTCTGGTCGGAGATCTGCCGCCAGAACTGCTCCGTCGCCGTCGTCATCTGTCCTCCTCGGTGCCGGACCGTCGCCGGGCGGCTCGCTCACGTCGTGTACCGCACGACCCAGGTGTCACCACCCCGCGACAGCGGTGTGTGCCGCGTGCCGAGGGTGCTCCTCCCACGCCGGGCCGCAGACACCCCGGCGGTCACGCATAGGCGGCCCTCGGTACGGGCAGACCATTCACCTGACCGTCGTCTGAATTTGCCCATGCATCCCTGTTGTTATTTCCCTCACCATCTCGGCGCTCCGGATTTCAATGAGTTGTTGCCTAGAATTTGGCCCGGACACGACACACGGAGGGAGCGGTGACCGTGCGACAGGACTTCAAGGAGCCTGCCAGAAGCCGCCCCGAGCTGGTCATCGGCCAGGAGCAACTGTTCACGGCGGCGCGTGAGCAGCTCGGCCGCGGGGGCAGCGTGCTGCTCCACGGGCCCGCGGGAATAGGAAAGTCGACCGTGCTGCGGGCATTGGCCGCGGATTACGCCGAGGCGGCACGGACCGTGCTGCGCTGCTCGGCGACGGAGTCCGAATCGCATCTGCCCTTCCTGGCCCTCGCCGACCTGCTCGGTCTGGTGCTGGACGAGGTGGCCGGCAAGCTGCCCGCCGCCCAGCGCACGGCGCTGGAGTCGGCGCTCACCGGCCGGGGCGAGTCCACCCTTCAGCGCGACGGCCTCGCGCTGCGCCTCGCCGTGCTGTCCGCGCTGCGCGCGCTCGCCGCCGAGGGTCCGGTCCTGATCGTCGCGGACGATGTGCAGTGGCTGGACTCGGCCAGCTCGGAGCTGCTCGGCTTCGCCGCCCGCCGTCTCGGCGACACGCCCGTGACGATGCTGTGCGCGGTACGGACCGACGGCCAGGAGTACGACCGCCACCTGCGCACCTCTCCCCCCAACACCCTCCCCGTCCGGCTGGGCCCGCTCTCCCGCGCCCAGGTCTCCAGCCTGCTCGACCACCGTGGCTACACCGGTCTGCCGCGTTCCACGGTCCGGGACATCCACCGCACCAGCGGCGGCAATCCGCTCTTCGCGCTGGAACTGGGCCGCGCCCTCGCCGAGAACCCGACGCCGCCGCGCCCCGGTGAGCCGCTGCCGGTGCCGACCTCGCTGCGGGCCCTCGTCCTCAGCCGGCTGGAGATGCTCTCCGCCCAAGCCCGGCACACGCTGCTCGTGGCCAGCGCGGGCGCCCGGCCCACGCTCTCCCTGCTGCACGCCGCCGGCCGGGAGAACGCCGAGGCCGAGACCGCCCGCGCGGCCGAACTCGGTCTGCTGGCCACGGAACCGGAGGGCCCCGCCGTACGCTTCGCGCATCCGCTGGTCTCGGCGGCGCTGTACGCGGAGGCGCCCGCGCACCAGCGGCGGGCCGCGCACGCCGCGCTGTCCACGGCGGCCTCCGATCCGATCGAGCGGGCCCGGCATCTGGCACTGGCGACGACCGGGACGGATCCGGAAGTGGCGGCGCGGCTCGCCGGGGCCGCCATGCTGGCCCGGGACCGTGGGGCGCCGTCGGTGGCCGCCTCCCTCGGGCTGCTCGCCGCACGGCACGCCCCGGCCGAGAGTGTGCCGGGGCCGGACGAGCGGCGGCTCCAGGCCGCCGAGGACGCGATCACCGCCGGTGAGGTGGACCTCGCCCGGGACATCGCGCGTGAGGTGCTCACCCGGGCCACGGCCGCGACGGAGCGGGTGCGGGCCTGGATGGTGGTGATCGAGGCGGCCGGACAGGCGCTCGGTGAGGTCGACGCCGTGTTCCCGCAGGCGCTCGCCGACGCGGGCGACGACCCGCGGCTGCTCGCCCTGGTCCACTACCAGCTCGCCTGGCGGGCGCTGGTCGTCGAGGGCGACTTCGCCGAGGGCCGCGAGGAGGCCGCGCACGCCGCGGACCTGGCGGCGCGGGCCGGCGACCGGCGTACCGAACTGCTGGCGCTCGCCTTCCAGGCCCAGGCCGAGACCCTGATGGGCCATCCGAACGCGCCCGCGACCATCAAGCGGGCGCTGAAGGAGCCTCAGGACCCGCAGGTGGCGTGTCACCACAACGGGGCCGGGTCCACCCGCTTCCGCTGGCTGCTGATGAGCGACCAGCTGCTGGACGCGCGCAACACGGTCACCGCCCTGCTGCGTGAGGTCCGGCGGCGCGGGATGGTCGAGAGCGAGGTGCACTTCCTGCGGCTGCTTGCCGAGACCGAACTGCGCTCCGGACACTGCGGCCGCGCCCTCGACCTGGCCCGCGAGAGCCTGCGGCTGGCCCGCGACTCCGGCATCGGCGAGGTGGCGTCCGCGATGCTCACCTCACTCGCCGAGGCATCCGGCGGCAGCGTGGACCAGGCGCTGACGCTGGCCCGGGAGGCGGTGCAGCACGCCGAGGAGGACGGCGACCAGATCTACGTCTCCCGCGCGCTGGCCGCCCTCGGATACGTCCAGCTGGTCGCCGGGGACGCGCAGGGCGCCGTCCGGTCGCTGCGCAGGGTGCGGGAGCTGGAGCACGGGCTCGGCGTCACCGACCCGGCGCGCGGCCGCTGGCACGGGGACCTCGCGGAGGCGCTGGTGCGGATCGGCGAGCTCGCGGAGGCCCAGGACGTCATCGACGTGACGCGCGAGCAGGCGCTGCGGCTGGGGCGGGAGAGCGTGCTGGCCGTGCTCGACCGGGCGGAGGCACTGGTGCGGGCGGCCGGCGGCGAACACAAGGCGGCGGTGGGCCAGTTGACGTCGGTGCGGGACCGGCTCGGCAAGCTGGGCTACGGGCTCGAGGAGGCGCGTGCCGCCTTCGAACTGGCACTGTTGCGGGCCGGGCACGGGCCGGGTCCGACGTCGTACGACGAGGCGGCGCGGCTGTTCCGGCGGTGCCGGGCGCTGCCCTGGCTGCGGCAGGTCGACGCGGCCGCGGCGGCGGGCGCGACGCCGGACCGGCAGCCGCCCCCGGCGCCCGCGACGGCCGTGCTGGAGGGGCTCGCCTCGATGGAGCGTCAGGTCGCGGAGCTGGTGATGGAGGGCGCGACCAACCGGGAGATAGCCGGGCGGCTGTTCATCAGCGTGAAGACGGTCGAGGCGACGCTCACCCGGGTCTACCGCAAGCTGGGGATCCGGTCCCGGGTGGACATCGTCCGACTCGCGGCGGGACGGCACGTCAAGTAGGGCCCTGCACAGGCCCCTACGCCACGGCTGCGCCGGACGAGGTGCACCGGACCGAGGGTTTTCCCTGCCCCGACTCCGCTAGGGGGTTCCCTCATTGGGACGTGCGGGTGCCCCGGCCTAGCTTGGGCTTGTGCCGCTCGCCGGGCACACGGGGGCCGGACCCGAGTCCCTCGTGCTCCACCCCCCACCCGCGCGACCCCCCACCGGCAACCCCCTTGAGGAGACTCATGTTCGGGCTCACCCGTGCGAGAACGACCGCCGCCCTCGTCGCGGCGACCGCCGCCGCCGCGACCGCGCTGTTCGCCTCCCCCGCCGCCGTCGCCGCCCCCCAGCCCATCGTCGGCGGTACGACCACCACCACGACCGCGTACCCGTTCATGATGCAGATCACGGACGCCTCGCAGAACCAGTTCTGCGGCGGGACCCTGGTCTCGCCGACGAAGGTCGTGACCGCCGCCCACTGCATGGTCGGTGAGACCACCGGCAGCGTTCGCGTCGTCGGCGGCCGCACGTACCTGAACGGCACCAACGGCACGGTGAGCCGGGTCAGCAAGATCTGGATCCACCCCAGCTACTCGGACGTCACCAACGGCGACGACGTGGCCGTCCTGACGCTGTCGACGTCGATGCCGTACACCACCGCGGGGTACGTCTCCTCCTCGCAGACCTCGGTGTACGCGGCCGGCACCACGGCCCGCGTCGTCGGCTGGGGCACCACCTCCCAGAACGGCAGCTCCTCCAACCAGCTGCGGACCGCGACCGTCCCGACCGTGTCCGACTCCAGCTGCCGCACCTCCTACGGCTCCGACTTCGTGGCAAGCGACATGGTGTGCGCCGGATACACCTCCGGCGGCGTCGACACCTGCCAGGGCGACAGCGGCGGTCCCCTGCTCATCGGGGGCGTCCTCGCCGGGGTCACCTCCTGGGGCGAGGGTTGCGCGCAGGCCGGGTACCCGGGCGTCTACACCCGGCTGACGACCTTCTCCCGCCTGGTGACGGCGCAGGTCAACTCGTAACACTCCGAAGAATTCCTGAGCACCCCTCAGGTGAGCAGGCCAGGGGGCGTTGCGGGCCTCCACGAGCGGCCCCCCCCGCGGTGTTTTTGACCCCCCTACCACCCGCGGAGTCGATGACGCCCCGCCCCAAATCCCCCCCGCCCCCCCCCCCCACCCCCGGGGGGACCCGGGCGTAAACCC
>NZ_JBFBJT010000149.1:0-17441 GCF_040686175.1 Streptomyces sp. NPDC086077
CGCAGACGTGTGGGGCCTTTAGAGGTAAGGCTTACCTTACCCGACGAGGTGCGGATGTGAACCAGGGGCTTCTGCGCCTAAGGTGCTTGACGGACGAGTAACAAGCCGCCGTTAATGACCCCAAGTACTGACACGTCCGGAGGAGGACCCCGTGGAGCGAGGTGCGCAGGGCTTCGCCGAGGGTGGCTTCGCTGAAAGCGGCTTCGCCGAGGGTGGCTTGGCTGAATTCGCGGTGCCGCATGTGCGGGTCCCTGTGCAGCCTGCGGGTGCGGAGCGGGGGCGGGGGCGGGAGCAGGGCGATGCGGGTGGTGCCGTCGGGGCTGTGCGGGGGGAGCACACGCACAGTGAGGCGCCGATCCGGCCCGTGGTGCAGCGGGCTTCTGTCCGGGGACAGATCCTGGACGCGTTGCGGGCCGCGCTGGTGAGCGGGGAGTTGCGGCCGGGGGAGGTGTACTCGGCGCCGGCGCTGGGGGAGCGGTTCGGGGTGTCGGCGACGCCTGTGCGGGAGGCCATGCAGCAGCTGGCGTTGGAGGGCGCGGTCGAGGTCGTGCCCAACCGGGGCTTCCGGGTCGTCGTGCGGGACGCGCGTGAGCTTTCCGAACTCGCCGAGGTGCGGCGCCTGATCGAGGCGCCGTTGATTCTGCGGCTGGCGCGGGTGGTGCCCGCGGAGCGGTGGGCGGAGCTGCGGCCGTCGGCCGAGGCGACCGTGCGGGCCGCGTCCTCCGGATGCCGGGCGACGTATGCGGAGGCCGACCGGGCGTTTCACCGCGCCGTGCTGGGGCTTGCGGGGAACGAGCAGCTGGTGCGGATCGCCGACGACGTGCAGCGGCGGGCGCAGTGGTCGTTGGTCGCGGCCTCCGGGGGGCGTACGGAGCTGGTGGCCGACGCGGCTGAGCATGCCGCGTTGGTGGATGCGCTCGTGCTGCGGGATCTGGACGCCGTGCGGGTGGTCGTGGAGGAGCACTTCGCGCGCTGGTGTTAGCCGGTGTGCGATGCCCGTGCGGGTGAGTGCCGGGTTGCTGCGGCGCCTTCTGTCCGGGGGGTGGGCCGGGGCCGTGCCGGGGGTGTCCGTCCTCGGAACGGCGCCTAATCTGGCACATACCGACGCACCCGTGTCGACACGCCAACCGCTGCGGGCGGACACCCCCCGACACGACCCCTTCTCGCCGTACGCGTGCGTCGGTCGCGTAAGCCGTGAACATGCGTGCCGCTGGGGCCACCCGTTGCTATGCCGTTGCCGCGTCCGGGGTCGGTGGGGTGAGGTGGGCTGCCAGCCAGGTGGGGACGCCGCCCAGGAGGCGGTAGAGGCGGCGGGCCTCCTCGCGTAGGCGGGAGGCCTCCGGTTCGGGTTCCGTGTCGGCCAGGGAGGCCAGTGCGGGGGCCGTGCCGACCAGGTAGCCCAGTTCCTCGCGGATCCGCAGGGACTCGGCGAAGCCGTGCCGGGCCTCGGTCAAGTCGCCTTCCCTGAGGGCCAGTCCGGCCAGGTGGCGCCAGGTGAAGGACAGCAGGAGCGTGTTGCCGTGGGCCGTGGCGCCCGCGTGGGCGCGGCGGTAGGCGGCCTGGGCGGACTGGGGGGAGTGCGCGAGGTTCTCGGCGAGCAGGCCGCGGCGGAAGTCCAGCAGGGGGCGGCCGGAGGTGCCGGGGGGGATCAGGGCCGCCGCCCGGCCCAGGGCCGCCCGTGCCTCGTCGGCGCGGTCCCGGACCGTGTGCAGGGTGGCGGCGTAGGCGAGCTGCCCGCGCTCACAGGCCGCCGCGCCCCGCTCCTCGTCGGTGAGGGCCAGGGCCTCGGCCGTGCGCAGGGCGTCCTCGGCCTCCTCCCAGCCCTGCTCGGTGTACAGACATCGTTCGACCAGCAGTGCGGCGCGCTGCAGCGCGGCCGCCGGAGTGGCCGGGGTCAGCAGGGCGGCCGCGTCGGCCCAGCAGGCCCGTGAGCGCAGCCTCCATACCGCGGTCTGGAGGGGATCGTCGTCAGAGGTCGTTCCAGTACCAGACATGGCGGTATGCGCCACGTTGCCCTCCCCGAGCACGCCATCGAGCTGTTGAGTGGTGGCCGCATTCCAACACCAATTCAGCTGCCCGGCCAAGGGGGTGGGTGAAGGATTTCACAAAGTCGTGGGAGTCCCAGGGCTTTCAGGTTTCAGCTCATGCGCAGCGCCAGGAAGAAGTCCAGCTTGTCCTCCAGGCGGGAAAGGTCGCGACTCGTCAACTGCTCGATGCGGCCGACCCGGTAGCGCAGCGTGTTGACGTGCAGGTGGAGGCGGGAGGCGCAGCGGGTCCAGGAGCCGTCGCTCTCGAGGAACGCCTCGAGGGTCGGGATCAGCTCGGCGCGGTGGCGGCGGTCGTAGTCGCGCAGCGGGTCCAGCAGCCTGGCCGTGAAGGCGCGGCGTACGTCGTCGGGGACGAAGGGCAGGAGGAGGACGTGCGACGCCAGTTCCTGGTGACCCGCCGCGCAGACCCGCCCCGTGCGGGCCGCGGCCACCCGGCGGGCGTGCCGTGCCTCCTCCAGGGCGCCGCGCAGGCCCTCCGCCGAGTGGACGGCCGCGCTGACGCCGAGGGTCACCCGGCCGTCGTCGCCCAGGCCGGCCGAGAGGGGTTCCCTCACGGAGGTGAGCAGGGCGTCCGCGAGGACGCCGCTCTCCGAGCCGTCGTGCTCCGCCGAGACGGCCGGAAGGGGGACCAGGGCGATCGCCTCGTCGCCCGTGTGGGCCACGGCGATGCGGTCGGACGGTTCGGGACCGGTGGCCGCCGGGTCGACCAGGATCTCCTCCAGCAGGGACTGGGCCACCGGGCCCGCCTCGATCTCGGAGCCCGCCCATTCGACGCGGGCCACGACCACCTGCCAGTGGGGGGCCGCGCCGAGGCCGGGCAGCAGGACCGGCGCGGCGACGCGCAGGCGGGCGGCGATCTCGGCGGGGGCGGCGCCCGTCTGGACGAGTTCCAGGACCTCCTGGGCCAGGCGGCGGCGGACCGTGCGGGCGGCGTCGCGGCGGTCGCGCTCGACCGCGATCAACTGGGTGACGCCGTGCAGCAGGTCCAGGCGCTCCTCCGCCCAGTCCCCGGCGTCCGCCTCCACTGCGAGCAGCCAGTCCGACAGGACCGTCTCGCGGACGTCCCGGGAGGCCTGCGGGGAGCGGCCGCTGCTGCGGATGGGGAAGACCGAGTAGGTCGTGGTGCCGAGGATCAGGCGGTGCGGACCGCGGCGGCCGGTGCGGGCGGCCGCCAGGTGCTCGGCTGCCAGCTCGGCGCAGGCCTCGGGGGGCAGCGCGGGGCCGCCGACCTCGGAGCCCGCGATGAGGCGGCCGGTGGGGGAGAGGACCCAGGCGCGCAGGTCCAGGTCGGAACCGAGGAGGTCGAGCACGACGTCCGGGCCGCCGCCCGCCGGGCCCGAGGTCATCATCCGGCGGTGCCGGTCGACCACGGCGGCGAGGTCCCCGGCGCGCTCGCCGGAGACCTGCCGTACGACGTACTCGGTGATCGTCGCGAAGGCCACCGACTCGTGGACGGCGAACAGCGGGAGGCGGTGTCGGGCACACGCCTGGACCAGGTCCTCGGGCACATCGCCCAGCTCGGCCTCACCGGCTGCGAGAGCCGCGACGCCCGCCTGCGCCAGGATCCGCACGAAGGGCTCGGAGTCGGCCGCGTCCCGGCGCCAGGCCAGGCCCGTCAGCACCAGTTCACCGCCGGAGAGGTAGCGGCTGGGGTCCCGCAGGTCCGTGGTCATCACGCCCCGCACGGTGCGGTCCAGCTCGTCCTCGCCGCCGAGCAGCCTGAGGCCCAGCGCGTCGGTGTCCAGCAGTGCGCGCAGCCGCATTCTCGTCGCCGCCGTTCTTTGTCTCGAAAACTACGATGGATCTTGACGGGCCAGGGGTGGGTGGCCCGTGCGGTGGGCGGTTGAGCGGTGCTCGCCGTCTCCCGTGCTGTGCTCCAGGTCACGCGGGCTGTGCCGGACGTTTCCCCAGGAAATCCCGGAGGTTACTGATGACCTCCGTTCATACGAATCTACAAGATGCCCGCACTGGCCAGCCAACTCCTTCATGGTTTCGGTGACTGACCCCGTTGGAGCATGGGGCTGTGTACTGACGTCAATCCGCGTTAACAGCACATGAACGAGCCGGGCCCGCCGCACACGGATTGGCTCAATCTGTACGACCCACGAGACGAAGAAGAGAGCCGGTCATGGACTTCCTTCGCCCTGCCAGCTGGGAGGAGGCGCTCGCCGCGAAGGCCGAGCACCCCACCGCTGTGCCGATTGCGGGTGGCACCGATGTGATGGTCGAGATCAACTTCGACCACCGTCGGCCCGAGTACCTCATGGACCTCAACCGCGTCGGCGACCTCTTCGAGTGGGAGGTCGGCGAGGACTCCGTGCGACTGGGTGCCTCCGTCCCGTACTCCCGAGTCATGGAGCACCTGCGCGCCGAGCTGCCGGGTCTGGCCCTCGCCTCGCACACCGTGGCCTCCCCGCAGATCCGCAACCGCGGCGGCGTCGGCGGCAACCTCGGCACCGCCTCCCCGGCCGGTGACGCCCACCCCGCCCTGCTCGCCGCCGGCGCCGAGGTCGAGGTGGAGTCCGTCCGGGGCTCCCGGCGCATCCCGATCGACGAGTTCTACACCGGGGTGAAGCGCAACGCGCTCGCCGCCGACGAGCTGATCCGTGCCGTGCACGTGAAGAAGGCGGACGGGCCCCAGCAGTACTCGAAGGTGGGCACCCGCAACGCCATGGTCATCGCCGTGTGCGCCTTCGGGCTCGCGCTGCACCCGGAGACGAGGACGGTCCGTACCGGCATCGGCTCGGCCGCCCCGACCCCGGTCCGGGCCAGGGCCGCGGAGGAGTTCCTGAACGCGGCGCTCGACGAGGGCGGCTTCTGGGACAACGGAAAGATCATCCCGCCGTCGGTCGCCAAGCAGTTCGCGGACCTGTGCTCCGCCGCCTGCAACCCGATCGACGACGTCCGGGGCACGGCGAGCTACCGCCGGCACGCGGTGTGCGTCATGGCCCGCCGGACGCTGACCTGGACCTGGGAGTCGTACCGCGGCACCGCCGCACGCACGGAGGGAGCCGCGTAATGCGCGTCAATTTCACGGTCAACGGCCGTCCGCAGGAAGCCGACGACGTGTGGGAGGGCGAGTCCCTGCTGTACGTGCTGCGCGAGCGGCTCGGTCTGCCCGGGTCCAAGAACGCCTGCGAGCAGGGCGAGTGCGGTTCCTGCACGGTCCGGCTGGACGGTGTGCCGGTGTGTTCCTGCCTGGTCGCCGCCGGGCAGGTCGAGGGCCGCGAGGTCGTCACCGTCGAGGGCCTCGCGGACTACGCCAAGCAGCGGTCCTGCGGCACCGGCGCCTGCGGCGGGACCTCGCTCGACGAGGCGAAGCAGTGGCAGGCCGGGGGCACCGACTCCCAGACCGGCGAGGGCGACGAACTCTCCCCGGTGCAGCAGGCGTTCATCGACGCGGGCGCCGTGCAGTGCGGCTTCTGCACGCCGGGCCTGCTGGTCGCCGCCGACGAGATGCTGGAGAGCAACCCGAACCCGTCCGACGCGGACATCCGCGAGGCGCTCTCGGGCAACCTGTGCCGCTGCACCGGGTACGAGAAGATCATGGACGCGGTCCGCCTGGCGGCCGCCCGTCAGTCCGAGGGGGTCTGACATGCCTTCCCCCAAGCTCTCAATCACGTTCGAGCAGGGCGGTGCCCCCACCGGCGCTCCTGCGAAGATCACGCAGGGCACCCGCACCAAGGGCGGAATCGGCGAGTCAACGCTCCGTCCGGACGGCACCCTGAAGGTCACCGGCGAGTTCGCGTACTCGTCCGACATGTGGCACGAGGACATGCTGTGGGGGCAGATCCTGCGCTCCACGGTCGCGCACGCCGAGATCGTCTCGATCGACACGTCCGAGGCGCTGGCGACGGCGGGTGTGTACGCCGTGCTGACCTACGACGACCTGCCCACCGAGGTGAAGCACTACGGCCTCGAGATCCAGGACACCCCGGTCCTGGCGCACGGCAGGGTGCGCCACCACGGTGAGCCGGTCGCGATCGTCGCCGCCGACCACCCGGAGACGGCCCGCCGCGCCGCGGCCAAGATCAAGGTCGAGTACCGCGAGCTGCCCGTGATCACCGACGAGGCGTCCGCGACCGCGCCGGACGCGATCCTCCTCCACGAGGGCCGCGACGACCACCACGCCGGCCATGTGCCGCACCCCAACGTCGTGCACCGTCAGCCGATCGTGCGCGGCGACGCGGAGGAGGCCGCCCGGAGGGCGGACGTGATCGTCAAGGGCGAGTACACCTTCGGCATGCAGGACCAGGCCTTCCTCGGCCCCGAGTCCGGCCTCGCCGTGCCCGAGGAGGACGGCGGCGTCCACCTCTACATCGCCACCCAGTGGCTCCACTCCGACCTGCGCCAGATCGCGCCCGTGCTCGGCCTGCCCGAGGACAAGGTCCGGATGACGCTGGCCGGCGTCGGCGGCGCGTTCGGCGGCCGCGAGGACCTGTCGATGCAGATCCACGCCTGCCTGCTGGCGCTGCGCACGGGCAAGCCGGTGAAGATCGTCTACAACCGGTTCGAGTCCTTCTTCGGGCACGTCCACCGTCACCCGGCGAAGCTCTACTACGAGCACGGCGCGACCAAGGACGGCAAGCTCACGCACATGAAGTGCCGGATCGTCCTGGACGGCGGCGCCTACGCCTCCGCCTCCCCGGCGGTCGTGGGCAACGCCTCGTCCCTGTCGGTCGGCCCGTACGTCGTCGACGACGTCGACATCGAGGCCGTCGCCCTCTACACCAACAACCCGCCCTGCGGCGCCATGCGCGGCTTCGGCGCGGTCCAGGCGTGTTTCGCGTACGAGGCACAGATGGACAAGCTCGCCGCGAAGCTCGGCATGGACCCGGTGGAGTTCCGACAGCTCAACGCCATGGAGCAGGGCACCCTGCTGCCGACCGGCCAGCCCGTGGACTCGCCGGCCCCCGTCGCCGAACTCCTGCGCCGGGTCCGGAAGATGCCGATGCCGCCGGAGCGCCAGTGGGAGTCCAGCGAGGGCGCCGACGTGCGCCAGCTGCCCGGCGGCCTGTCCAACACCACGCACGGCGAGGGCGTCGTACGCGGTGTCGGCTACGCGGTCGGCATCAAGAACGTCGGCTTCTCCGAGGGCTTCGACGACTACTCCACCGCCAAGGTGCGCATGGAGGTCGTCGGCGGCGAGCCCGTCGCGACCGTGCACACCGCCATGGCGGAGGTCGGTCAGGGCGGCGTCACCGTCCACGCGCAGATCGCCCGTACCGAGCTGGGCGTCGCGCAGGTGACGATCCACCCGGCCGACACCCAGGTGGGCAGCGCCGGTTCGACGTCGGCCTCGCGGCAGACGTACGTCACCGGTGGTGCCGTCAAGAACGCCTGTGAGCTGGTCCGCGAGAAGGTGCTGGAGCTCGGGCGCCGCAAGTTCGGCTCCTACCACCCCGCCTGGGCCACTGCCGAGCTGCTGCTGGAGGACGGCAAGGTCGTCACCGACGGCGGCGAGGTACTGGCCGCTCTGACCGACGTCCTGGAGGACGAGACCGTCGAGGTCGAGGAGGAGTGGCGGCACCGGCCGACCGAGGCCTTCGACCTGCGCACCGGCCAGGGCAACGGCCACGTGCAGTACTCCTTCGCCGCGCACCGCGCCGTCGTCGAGGTCGACACCGAGCTCGGGCTGGTCAAGGTGATCGAGCTGGCCTGCGCCCAGGACGTCGGCAAGGCGCTGAACCCGCTGTCCGTCATCGGCCAGATCCAGGGCGGTACGACCCAGGGTCTGGGTGTGGCGGTCATGGAGGAGATCGTCGTCGACCCGAAGACCGCTAAGGTGCGCAACCCCTCGTTCACGGACTACCTGATCCCGACCATCCTCGACACGCCGACCATCCCGGTCGACGTCCTCGAACTCGCCGACGACCACGCCCCGTACGGGTTGCGCGGCATCGGTGAGGCCCCCACCCTGTCGTCGACCCCGGCGGTCCTCGCGGCGATCCGCAACGCGACCGGCCTGGAGCTGAACAGGACGCCGGTCCGCCCCGAGCACCTGACCGGCACCGCGTAAGAGCTCTCCGGGCGGCGCACGGAACGTCACACACTCCGCGTCGCCCGGAGCCCCGGGTACCGCTCCGCTCGCGGTGCCTGCAACCGATCCGAATCGTTCGTCTCGGGCCGTCCCCCGGGTCGTGCGGCCGAAGCACCTTCCCAAATCCCGCAGCCGCACGGCGGTACCCATGCGGGTGCCCCTTTGAACCTTGGGAGTAGGCCCACATGACCCAGCAGTCACTGGAGCCGAAGACCGTCTCGCAGGACGCGGGTGGGGGAACCCGCGTCCCGGCCGGACGCTCTTGGCTCGACCGTTACTTCCACATATCCCACCGGGGATCCACGGTCGCTCGTGAGGTGCGCGGCGGCGTCACCACCTTCATGGCGATGGCGTACATCCTGCTCCTCAACCCCCTCATCCTGTCCGGCAAGGACGCGGCGGGGGACACGCTCGGCCAGAAGGCCCTGATCACCGCGACCGCGTTCGCGGCGGCACTCACCACGCTGCTGATGGGTCTCGTCGGCAAGGTTCCCCTCGCGCTCGCCGCGGGCCTCTCCGTCTCCGGGGTCCTCGCCTCCCAGGTCGCTCCCCAGATGACCTGGGCCCAGGCGATGGGCATGTGTGTGATGTACGGCGTGGTCATCATGCTGCTGGTCGTCACCGGCCTGCGTGAGATGATCATGAACGCGATTCCGCTGCCCCTGAAGCACGCGATCACCATGGGCATCGGACTCTTCGTGGCACTGATCGGCTTCTACAAGGCCGGCTTCGTGCACCAGGGCGAGAGCACCCCGGTCGTCCTGGGCCCGACGGGCGAGCTGGCCGGCTGGCCGGTGCTGCTCTTCGCGGTGACCCTGCTGGCGATCTTCATGCTCCAGGCGCGCGGCGTTCCGGGCGCCATCCTGATCGGTATCGTCGCGGGCACCGTGGTCGCCGTCGTCCTCAACGCGGCCGGCGTCATCGACCCCGGGCAGTGGGCCGGCGGCGCGCCCGAACTGAGCGGCAGCGCGGTCTCCACGCCCGACTTCTCGGCCTTCGGCGACGTCGAGTTCGGCGGCTGGGGCGAGGTCGGCGCGATGACCGTCGGCATGATCGTCTTCACCCTGGTGCTGGCCGGCTTCTTCGACGCGATGGCCACCATCATCGGCGTCGGCACGGAGGCCAAGCTCGCCGACGGCAAGGGGCGGATGCCGGGCCTGTCCAAGGCGCTGTTCATCGACGGCGCGGGCGGCGCGATCGGCGGCGTCTCCGGCGCCTCCGGCCAGACGGTGTTCGTGGAGTCGGCGACCGGTGTCGGCGAGGGCGCCAGGACCGGCCTGTCGTCCGTGGTCACCGGTCTGTTCTTCGCGGCCTGTCTGTTCTTCACGCCCCTGACGGCGATCGTGCCGGGCGAGGTCGCGGCCGCCGCCCTGGTGGTGATCGGCGCCATGATGATGATGAACGCCCGGCACGTCGACTGGTCCGACCGGGCCACCGCGATCCCGGTCTTCCTGACCGTCGTGATCATGCCGTTCACCTACTCGATCACCGCGGGCGTCGCCGCGGGCGTCGTCTCGTACGTCGCCATCAAGACCGCGCAGGGCAAGGCGCGCGAGATCGGCGCCTTCATGTGGGCCCTGACGGTGATCTTCGTGGTGTTCTTCGCACTCCGTCCCATCGAGAGCTGGATGGGCGTCCACTAGGGCAGGCCCAGGCGCCCGCCCTCCACGCAACCGCTTAAGGAGACCGACAGATGCTGGACATCGCCGACGAGTTGCACCGGTGGGTCGAGCAGGGACGCGACTTCGCCGTGGCCACCGTGGTGGCCGTGGGGGGCAGCGCCCCGCGCCAGCCCGGCGCCGCCCTCGCGGTGGACGCCGACGGCACGGCGATAGGGTCGGTCTCCGGCGGCTGTGTGGAGGGCGCGGTCTACGAACTGTGCCGGCAGGCGTTGCAGGACGGGGAACCGGTCCTGGAGCGCTTCGGCTACAGCGACGAGGACGCCTTCGCGGTCGGCCTGACCTGCGGCGGCGTCATCGACATCCTGGTCACCCCGGTCCGGGCGGACGATCCCGTGCGGCCGGTGGTGGCGGCCGCGGTGGCCGCCGCGTCCCGGCGGGCGCCCGCCGCGGTGGTACGGATCGTCTCCGGCCCGGCCGAACTGACGGGTGGCCGCGCGCTGCTGGTCCGCCCCGACGGGTCGTACGACGGCGGCTTCGGCGCCCATCCCGAGCTGGACCGCACCGTCGCGGCCGAGGCCGGCGCCTTCCTGGACGCCGGCCGTACCGGCACCCTGGAGATCGGAGAGCAGGGCTCCCGGTGCGGAGCACCGCTCACGGTCCTGGTCGAGTCCTCCGTCCCCGCCCCCCGCATGATCGTCTTCGGTGCCATCGACTTCGCCTCGGCGCTGGTCCGCGTCGGCAAGTTCCTCGGCTACCACGTCACGGTGTGTGACGCCCGCCCCGTCTTCGCGACGCGGACGCGCTTCCCCGACGCCGACGAGATCGTCGTCGAGTGGCCGCACACGTACCTGGAGCGCACCGACGTCGACGGCCGCACGGTCCTGTGCGTGCTGACCCACGACGCCAAGTTCGACGTCCCCCTGCTCCAGCTCGCGCTGCGGCTGCCGGTGGCGTACGTCGGTGCCATGGGCTCCCGCCGCACCCACCTCGACCGGAACAGGCGGCTGCGCGAGGTCGGCGTCACCGACCTGGAGCTGGCCCGCCTGCATTCACCCATCGGCCTCGACCTCGGCGCCCGGACGCCGGAGGAGACGGCGCTGTCCATCGCGGCCGAGATCGTCGCGGGCCGGCGCGGCGGCAGCGGGGTCTCGCTGACCGGGGCGCACACGCCGATCCACCACCACACCGCGTCGGCAGCGACGGGACGTATCGGGTCGGTGGCCTGAGGCAGCCGCTCCGCCGCGAACGGGGTCACGGGTCCGCACGGCTTCAGGAGGTCGTACGTCGCGGGCCGTAGGACGTCATGGGTCGGGTGCCGCGCACGGCCGCGCAACCGTGCCGGGTCGTGCGCCGGAGTCCGCGCACCGCTGCGGCGCGGGTCACCGCCCTCGTAGCAGCCGGTTCGCCGCCCGGCCGAACACCAAGCGGGACGCCCGCTCCAGGGTGCCGTCGAGGAATGCCGGCAGCATGCGTACGCGGAGTTCCTCACGCCAGACCACGTGCGCGCGTCCGCCCGGGCCGGGGCGGACCTCGATCTCCGCCCAGCCGCGCATCAACCGTCCGCGCTTCTCCAGCCGGCACCGGCCGGGGGTGTCGTCGCCCGGCGGTTGCCAGACGGTGACCTCCATCCGGTCGTCGAAGGTGAGCGGCCCGATGCCCGAACGGGCCACGAACTCCGTGCCCTCGTGCGTCGGTCCGGGGGTCAGCACGGTGACGCGGGTCAGCGGGACGACGTCACCGTGCCGGGGCCAGTCCGTGAGCCGGCGCCAGGCCTCGGGCGGGGAGAGGGGAGCCGTGCGTTCGAGCTGGAAGGTCGCCACGCAGGGATCCTAAGGGGGCGGCACCGCACCGGACCGGCAGATTTCGCGGGCGGCGGCGGTGATGTCGGGCGGTCCTAGCGGTAGACCCTGCCCGGTTCGGCCTTCCCCGGGGCCAGTAGCTGAGGGACCGTCACGAACACGTACCCGCGCTCCTTCAGTGCGTCGATGACGCCCGGCACGGCCGGCACGGTGCCGTCGTAGATGTCGTGCAGCAGGATGATGCCGTCCCGCTCCGTCTGGTCCAGGACCCGCCGGCGGATCAGGTCGGAGTCCTCGGTCGCGTAGTCCTTGGCGGTCACGCTCCACAGGACCTCGGAGAGGCCGAGTTCGCGGCAGATCTCGTGCACGGTGTCGTCCGTACGGCCCTGGGGCGGGCGCATGAGGGTGGGGCGGCGGCCGGTGAGCCGCTCGATCTCCTCGTTGGGGCGTCGGAGTTCCTCACGTATCTCGTCCGGCTCCAGCTCGGTGAGGATCTTGTGGTCCCAGGTGTGGCTGGCTGTCTCGTGGCCCTCGTCGGACATCCGTCGCACCAGCTCAGGGAACTTCTCGATGTGCCGCGCGCCGAGCAGGAAGAAGGTCGCCGGGACCCGCTTCTCCTTGAGGATGTCGAGCAGGCGCGCGGAGTTCTCGCTGGGGCCCGCGTCGAAGGTCAGCGCGACGCACTTGGCGCGCCGGCAGTCGACGCTGCCGAAGGCGGCGGTCCTCGCGTCGGACGCGGCCTGCGCGCGGACCGTGCTGGGAGCGGTGGTCTCCAGGGTCGTGCAGCCCGACAGCACGGCCGGCAGGCACAGGGCCGCCAGCAAAGTGGCGGCGGCACGGAACGAGGTCCCCCGTCTGCGCGTCTTCCCGGTCGGCTCGGTCGGCGCGGTCGGGGGGAGCGCACGGGTTCCGCGACGTACTGCAGGTCGTAGGGGCATGGCGAGACTATACATTGGGTGTATAGACGGAGTTTATAGTGGGCCCCGTGGCCGCCCCAGGTGCTCCCGGAGGGTTTGAGGTAGCCACACACTGGCACCCGGCCATACATGACCACCGCCTACGCCGTGGTGATCCCCACGCTCGCCCACGACACCCTGGCCGACTGCCTCGGCGCGCTGGCCGCAGCCACCGGCCCCTGGCCGCACGAGATCGTCCTGGTCGACGACCGCTCCGACCCGGATCCGGGCACGCTCGAGCACCCGCTGAGCGTCCTCGGCGATCTGCGCGACCGCACGACCGTGCTGTACGGCGGCGGCCGCGGACCCGCCGCCGCCCGCAACACCGGCCTGCGCGCGGTCGCCTCGCCCTGGGTCGCCTTCCTCGACGACGACGCGCAGGTCGGCCCGCACTGGTACGAGCAGCTCACCCAGGACCTGGCCGCCGCGAGCCCCGACACGGCGGGGGTGCAGGGAGTGGTCGCCGTACCGCTGCCCCGGTCGCGCCGCCCCACCGACGGGGAGCGCGAGACGGTGGCCCGGGCGCGGGCCCGCTGGGGCACCGTCGACATGGCCTACCGCACCGACGCGCTCAAGCAGGTCCGGGGCTTCGACGAACGCTTCCTGCGCGCCCACCGCGAGGACGTCGACCTGGCCCTGCGGCTCCTCGACGCCGGGTGGGGCATACGGCAGGGTCGGCGCACGACCCGGCACCCGGTGCCCCCGGCCGACCGCTGGGCCTCGGTGGCCGCCCAGCGCGGGCATGCCGACGACGCGCTCATGCAGCGGCTGCACGGCGCCGGGTGGTGGTACAAGGCGGTCGCGCCGCGCGGCCGGGTCCGCAG
The DNA here is from genome assembly GCF_040686175.1 of Streptomyces sp. NPDC086077. Taxonomy (NCBI): domain Bacteria; kingdom Bacillati; phylum Actinomycetota; class Actinomycetes; order Kitasatosporales; family Streptomycetaceae; genus Streptomyces; species Streptomyces sp. NPDC086077. Next base: position 13,290 of record NZ_JBFBJT010000149.1, read on the forward strand.
CCATCTCGCCGTGACGGCGGCGGGTGCGGCGGCCTGTGTGCTCGCGGCGGCCAGGCGGCGCACGGCGGCCGCCGTCGCGGCGTCGTTCTGGGCCGCGGGCACCGCCGAGTTCGCCTGGGCCCGCATCGCGCCCGGCCCGCGCACCCGGGACGAGGTGACCACCCTGGTGGCGACGAGCGTGCTCATCCCGCCGGCGGCCAGCTGGTTCCGGCTCAGCGGCCTGTGGCGGCACCGGGGCGTCCGCCCCTGGCGTGAGGTGGCGCCGTGAGCCGGATCCGCGCCGTGCTCCTCGACCGCGACGGTGTCCTCGTCGAGGACCTCCCCGACAACGCCGACCCCGCCCGCGTCCGCCCCGTCGGCGGCGCCCACGAGGCGCTCGCGCTGCTGCGCCTGCACGGCGTCCGCACCGGCTTCCTCACCTTCCAGCCCGGCATCTCCCGCGGCCGGCTGACCGAGGCGGACGTGCGCCGGGTCGACGCCCGGGTCGAGGAACTGCTCGGCCCGTTCGACATCCGCGGGGTCTGCCCGCACGACCCCGTCGACGGTTGCCACTGCCGTCCGCCCGAGCCGGGCCTGGTCCTCTGGGCCGCCGGGCGTATCTGCACGGCTCCCGCCGACTGCGCGGTCATCGGCGACACCGGCGCCCATGTCGAGGCCGCCCGCCGGGCGGGCGCCCGGGGCATCCTCGTGGCGACCGCCCGTACGGGGCCGCAGGACAGCGCCGGGGACGACGTCCCCGACCTGCGTACGGTGGCGCGGTCACTGGTGTCCGGCGGGACGGTGTCCCGTCCGGCGAGCTGACTACAGGGCGCGCGCGACGAGCAGGGCGACGTCGTCGTGGTCCTCGGGGTGGCGCAGCCCGTACAGCAGGAGGTCGCAGGTCTCCTCGAGAGGCCGGCGGGGTTCGTCGAGGAACGTGAGCAGGGCGTCGAGGCGCTCGTCGATGGGATGGTGGCGGGTCTCGACGAGGCCGTCGGTGTAGAGGATCAGCAGGTCGCCGGGGGCCAGCTGGACCGTGGTGGCCTCGAAGGGGATGCCACCGATGCCGAGCGGGGCTCCCGCGGGCAGGTCGAGCAGACCGGGGGCGCGGCCGGGGCGGGCCAGCGCGGGCGGCATGTGTCCCGCGTTCGCGATGCGGCACCGGCCGGTGCGGGGGTCGTACACGGCGTACAGACACGTGACGATGTAGTGCTCCAGATCGCAGGTGATCTTGTCGAGGTGCTGGAGCACCGCCTCGGGGGCCAGGTCGAGGTCCGCGTAGGCGCAGGTCGCCGTCCGCAGTCGGCCCATGGTCGCGGCGGCGTCGATGCCGTTGCCCATGACGTCGCCGACGACAAGGGCGGTCTTGTCGTCGCTCAGGCCGATCACGTCGTACCAGTCGCCGCCCACCTCGCTGGTGGACTGGGCGGGCTGGTAGCGGGAGGCCAGCTCCAGGCCGGTGTGGTGCGGCGCGTGGTCGGGCAGCAGGCTGCGCTGGAGGGTGAGGGCGGTGTTGCGCACGCTCTGGAACCAGCGGGCGTTGTCGATGGCCACCGCTGCCCGGCTCGCCAGCTCACCGGCCAGCACGACGTCGTCCTGGTCGAACGGCAGCGGATTGCCGGTGCGCTTGAGGTCGAGGGCGCCGAGCACCTCCCCGTGGGCGATCAGCGGCACGGCGAGATACGAGTGGACGCCGGCCTGCGCCAGCAGCGCGACGGCCTCCTCGTCCCGGGCGATCCGCGGCAGGTCGCGCTCGCCGACATGCCGTACCAGCACCGGTCGGCCGGTGTGCACGCACAGGGTGACCAGGCGGTCCCCCTCGTAGGAGGCGAGGTCACCGGGAGGGTCGGCGGCACGCAGCGCCACCGTCGGGTGGGCCGCCTTGAGGGCGAGGGCGCGGAACAGCTCCGGGCCGTTGTCGGGCGCCCGGGTACGGCGGCAGGCCAGCGCCGAGTCCAGCACGTCCACGGCGACGATGTCGGCCAGCTCGGAGGCGGCGATCTCGGCCAGTTCGCGCGCGGTCTGCTCCACCTCCAGCGTGGTGCCGACCCGGGTGGAGGCGTCGGCGATGAGCGCCAGCCGCCGCCGGGCCCGGTCGGCCTCGGATGCCGCGCGATGCCGTTCGGTGACGTCGACGACCGAGGTGGCCGCGCCGAGGACCCGGCCGCCGGGGTCCTCCAGCCGGTAGAACGACAGTGACCAGGCGTGCTCGTGCTCGGGGTCGGTCGGCGGGCGGCCCACGTGGTACTGGTCGAGCAGCGGCGTGCCGGTGGTGAGCACCTGACGCAGGCAGGCCTCGACGGTGTCGACGTCCGGCAGGTCCATGATCTCCTTGAGGTGCCGGCCGATGTGGTCCTCGGCGGGCACCCCGTCGATCCGCTCCAGCGCCGGGTTGACGAGCATGTACCGCAGGCCGGGGTCCATGAGGGCGAGGCCGATGGGGGACTGGTTGATCAGCCGCTCGCACAGGGCGAGATCGGTCTCCACGCGCTGGAGCAGGTTGTGGTCGGCGGCGAGGCCCAGGGCGTAGACCTCACCGAGGTCGTCCAGCAGCCGCATGTTGCGGAACTCCGTCAGCCGGCTGCTGCCGTCCTTGTGCCGGATCGGGAAGGCACCCGCCCAGCTCCGGCCGGTCTCCAGCACCTCCGTGAACAGCTTCGCCACGGCGGGCAGATGCTCGGGGTGGACGAACAGCCGTGCCGCGTACGTGCCGAGCGCCTCCTCCGCGGTGTAGCCGAAGAGTTCCTGCGCCTGCGGGGTCCAGAACACGATGCGCCCGTCGGCGTCGACCACCACCGCGCCCACGCTCAGCACGTCCAGCAGGCCGATCGGCCCGGGCGGGGCCGGGTCGTACTCGGCCTCCTCGGACGGGAAGGATTCGGCTGTCATCCCTGATCCTCCTCCACCGGCCGGCGGAAGTGACGATGTGCCCTTCCATGCTGCCCCCGGCCCACTGCCTTGCCCAGTCCGGGGGCCGACGGCGCCCGCCGGGACCGTGCACATCGGACCGACTAGCAGGAACATGGTCGTGTAGAGGATGGGGAGCCATGGACTCTGCGCGACACGGTTCCGAACCGCCGGCGCCACCCGGCGCGCGCGACCAGCTCGACGCGTCCACCGACGCGGCGGCGGTGCTCTCCGGCACCGGCGAGGTGGTCGGCTGGACCCGTGCCGCCGAGCAACTCCTCGGGCTCCCGGCGCGTGACGTGGTCGGAGGCTCCGCCGCCCGGCTGCTGGCGGAGGCCGTGGACCCGCTCCGTGCCGGCGGCGTCGCCGAGCGGTGCCGCGCCGGAATGGGGTGGAGCGGTCGCATCCCGCTACGGCACCGCGACGGCCGCCGGATCGACACCGACCTGCGGGTCTCCGCCTGCTTCCGGATCGACTCGCGGGAGTGCTTCCTGGTCTCGGCGCGGCAGCAGCGCCGGCAGTGGGCGGTCGGCCAGACCGTTCTCGACGGCTTCCTGACCCGCTCGCCGGTCGGCATGGCGGTGCTGGACCTGGACCTGCGCTACGTGTGGATGAACGACACCCTCGAACGCTTCGGCGGAATCCCCCGGCAGCAGCGCCTGGGCCGCCGGATGAGCGAGCTGCTGCCCGGGCTCCAGGCGGAGACCCTCGAAGGGCTGATGCGCAAGGTGCTGGTCACCGGAGTGCCCGTCACCGACTACGAGTACGTCGGCTGGAGCTGGGCCGACCCGCACCGCCAGCACGCCTACTCCACGTCCTTCTTCCCGCTCGTTGACGGCGGCGACTCCGTCACCGGCGTCTGCTACATGGTCCTCGACGTCACCGAGCGGTGGAACGCCCGCCAGTTGCTCTCGCTGGTCAACGACGCCGGGACCAGCATCGGCCGGACGCTCGACGTGATGCGCACGGCGCAGGAGCTCGCCGACTTCGCCGTGCCGCGCTTCGCGGACTTCGTCGTCGTCGACCTCCTGGAACCGGTGCTCAGCAGCGAGGGGCACGGTGCGTGGCTGACCGACGCGGGACCGGCGTCCGCCCGGCCGGTGATGCGCCGCGCCGGCATGAAGTCGGTGCGCGCGGGCTGCCCCGAGGCCGTGGCACGGGTCGGGGAGCGGGTGGACTTCCTTCCGCCACCGCACAACGCGAACGTGCTCATCGAGGGCGAGCCGATCCTCATCCCGGTGCTCGACCCGGCCGACGCCCTGTGGG
>NZ_JBFBJT010000150.1:0-17183 GCF_040686175.1 Streptomyces sp. NPDC086077
CCTCTGTGTGCCGGCGGCCCCGCCCGGCAGGCCCTGTGTCGGCTCGGCGCCCTCCGCAGAGCTCTGTGGTCTCGCCGCCCGGTGCGGCATGGGCCACTGACACCTCCGACAGCAGAAAGCACATACTTCGATGACCAGACAACCCCTACGCACCGAGCGCAGCGGTCCGCAGACCGCTTCCGTCGTGACCGACCTGCCGTTCAAGCCTCAGCTCGTCAAAGCGGTGTTCAGGGACGGGACCTCGCTGCACGTCTCCCGGCCAGCCGCGTGGGCCGCCGCGTCGGTGACGCGGACCGTGCTGACGGAGATCATCGACGCCGCGAAAAGCGCGGCGGCCGAGGAGACCAGGAAGAGGCTGATTCCCCAGGACCTCATCTCGGCAATCGACCGGAACGTCGAGGTGGAGGTGGGATCGGCGTGGTACCTGCACAGCCCGACCTTCCACGACCTGATGGGCGAGGTGCGCAACGCCGATGGTGCGCTCGTGTCTCTTCGTGAGCGCCGCGGGGCGCGTACACCGAGTGGTGTGGCTGGCGCCCACCGGTTCGAGGCCGGGGTGAGAAGGCTGCTGGGGAGCCGGGGGGTGAGGGCGGTCCCGGCGATGGTCCGCGACCTGGACGGAATCGCGAGCGTGTTCCTGACGGCCCTGGCCCGGGACGCGGCCAAGGTCGTCCGCGAGGGCGGGGTCAAGCAGTTCGGGACGGTCAGTCTGGTGGTGCCGGGCGAGCCAGCCCCGGCCCCGCTGCTCAAGGATCCCCTCCTCGCCCTGTCCACCCGCCGCGGGGACGGGCGGACTGTTGGCGGGGACGACGTCCTGGCCGCCGTCACGATGCAGCTGTTCGGCGATCTCAGACAACGCGCCATCACCGAGGCAGCCGAGATGACACGGAACACGTCGGCCAACTGATCGGGCCCGCCCCTGCGCTCTGCCCACCGCGCACGGTTCCCACGTGTGCGCGGCTCCCGGAATCTGCCGCCCGCATTCGGCGCCGGTCGGCTCGCGAGAACGGGCTCGTCGATGGGCGCGGACCGCGGGCCGCAGGCACCCCACGGGGAAGACCTCCCTTACTGATCAATTCAAGATGAGTTTTGGTTGAGGGGCTTGGCAGTTGGGCTGGCGGGCGGCAGAGTTCTGCAGGTGTCGGATGGTCTTGTGCCTGATGACCTGTGGGATCGCGTGGCCCCGCTGCTCCTTCCTCGCCCGCCGCGGCGTCGGCGGTATCCAGGCCGCCTACCGGCGGATGACCGCGCGGCTCTGCGCGGGATCAGCAAGCACCACCTGATCACCGACCGCTACGGAACACCTCTCACAGTGTCCGTGACCAGCGGAAACCGTCACGACGTCACCCAGCTCATGCCCCTGCGGGACACGATCCCTCGCATCCGCGGCCTGAAGGGCCGGCCCCGCCACCGGCCACGGCAGCTGTTCGCCGACCGTGGCTACGACTACGACAAGTACCGACGCCTGCTCCGCGCCCGTGGCATCACGCCGAGGATCGCCCGCAAGGGTACCGCCCACGGATCCGGCCTGGGCAAGACCAGATGGGTCGTCGAGCGAACCTTCGCCTGACTCCACCAGTTCAAGCGCCTCCGGATCCGCTACGAGATACGAGCCGACCTTCACCTCGGACTGCTCCAACTCGCCTGCATCATCTGCTTGCGACAACTCCGAACCTCATTCTGAAATGATCAGTAAGGGCGGGAGCCGAAATAGGTGGTGTCACGAAAGATCCGATGAATTCCTGGCGCAGGACACTCACTGGTTCATCGGCGGCCGTGCTCCACGACATGGGCGGCCTCCTGACGCAGCACACAGGCTGAGGTCAGGGCACGCGGATGTTGCCGTACCTGGTGTTCGGCTCGCCGTTGGCGTACACGCGCGGGGAGGTGAACATCCCGACCAGCTCCTTGTCGGCGATCATTCTGCGGGGAAGGCTCAGCCCGTAGTGCTCACCCATCAGCCGGTACACGTCCCGGATGTCCGGGACATGCAGCCCCCACTCGTCCGGCTCGTCGGGGAAGTCAGGGTCCGGGTCGACGCTGCCGAGCCCGATCTCGGCGATCATTCGCTGGGTGAGGGGATGATCCGCCCTGACCGCCTCGTGGACCTCGCCGTCGAAGTAACTCCAGTCCAGCGTTCCGTCCACGATCACGCCGATGTCGGGTGGGTCCATGGTGGTGTCCATGATGGTCAGCCATGTGCGGCCCTCCCACAGATGCTTCACGTGACCGGGGCGCTGCGAGTAGAAGCCGTCACCGCCCCCGCACAAGGCGAAGGCCCACCCTGCGTGCTCGCCCAGCCTGGCCCAGTCCGGGACGTTCCTTGACCGGTGCAACGCCGTGTTGAACGTGTCAGGAGACATGATGCCGAGGCCGGGATCCGCCCCCCGCATCGCCGCCAGCTCCTCAACGCTCACGCCTTTGACCATCTCCAGGTAGAAGCCCCAGGAGGCGAGGTCTTGCTGTATCCACTCGAATCCGTCATCGCTCATGATCGGAAGTGTGGCAGCGGCGTCTGACAGCCTGGCCCCGGGACCGTGACCTGTGCCGCACGACACCGCGCCGACTGCCGTGTCGCGAGAGCCGGTGTCCTGCGCCAGGAACCCATCGGTAATTCCGTGGCACTGCCTCTGCTCAGCTCCAGGATCCATCGGTCGATTTCCAGGGACTCGCCTGGGTCCAAACGGACTGTCGTCGGGATGGCGCCCTCCGTTTTCGGGGCGGGCCGCGGGTCGGTGTCGTACGTCGTCATGCCCAGTCCAACGAGACAGCCATATGATGGGACGTGCGGTGCTCAGCCGAAGTCGAGCGTTTCCTGTACGGAAGCAGCGGGGGTCGAACGGGGCAGCTGTGCACTGTCCCGGGGCGCAGCCTTCCAGGGTTCAATCAGCATGTCCTTCCAGCCTTTGGGTGGAGGCCACGAGATGCCCCATGCGGCAGTGTGGACGATCGCGTAATTCCCCAGGTGCTCGTCCGTCAGCATGCAGTCAAGCCCTACCAGAGTGAGTCTCGGTCCCGCAGGGCACTGATGCCGCCGCCATCGTTGAAATGTTGATGAGCGTAAGCCTGGCGGCGCGCGTCGCGGACACCTCTGGTGGCCGCCGCTTCGATGCGCTGAGAGTCCGGATTTGAGTCCATCCGGCGCCGGTCGCGACGGATCAGAACGGTCACTGCGGCCGCCACGATGGATGTGACTGCGATCGCTGTCAGCACCAGATGGACCATCGACACCCCGCACTTGTCTCAGACCGCTCACCACGGTCTCCGCCCCGGCACTGATCGCCGCAGGCTGCCCAGACAACCGTACTCATCGGGGTGTCGCAGGTAACCAGGAGCTCTCGGCAACAACGACTCGCGGAACTTGCCGTCCTATGGCAACTTCATGGTCGGTGCTCGACGGTCGCCCCCACGTGAGGTGGCTTGGACAGCCGGGATGGCTAGGTGATCGAGGGCTTGATGGGCCTGTCGGTGGGGTTCTTGGGGCGCTTGTTCGGGCGGTAGCTGGGGCCGTTCATAATGACCTGGTGGCTGGTGTTGATGAGCTGGCCCAGGAGGGACTCGGTGACGACGGGGGTTGGGAAGAGGGGATACCAATCGCTGGGCGCCCTGTTGCTGGTGATGATCAGCCACCGGCCCTGCCGCTCGGAGACGAGCTCGTGGAGGTCGTCGGTCTGGGCCGGGGACAGCTGTCGCATCGCGAAGTCGTCGAGGATGAGGACGTCGGGTCGGATAAGTTCGCGGATCAATTTCTCCCAGGTGCGGTCCGCGTGGCCACCTGCCAGGTCGGCGAGGATGCGGCTGGCCTTGGCGAAGCGGACGTGGGCGCCCTGGCGGACGGCAAGGTGGCCGAGGGCCTGGGCGATGTGGGCCCGCTTGCGAGGCCGACCACTGGTCGCCCGCCGCGGCGGCGCGACCGGAGCATGGGTCGACAGGTCCTTCCGGACCGTCCGACGGTTCAGCCCGGTCTCCTTCGCGATCTCCGACAGGCTGATCGCACCGGACTCATACAGACCGCGGAACCGGCGAAGCTCCAACCACCGATGCGGGTCCCAGACCATGACCAGCCGCCCTCTGCCTCCCCAACAGATCAAGCAGCAGACTGCCCAGCAACGGCTTCCCCTGCTTCACGAACTGAGCACGTTCATCCGTACGTGACTGGGCACGTTCACGTGTACGCCGACAGTCGGCCCCGCGCGGCACATGACCCGGGTCGGTCCTCGAGCAGCCCGACGGTTCATGGTCGGTGCGGCTCGACCTGCAGGCCTGGCTGATGAAGGAGGGCGACACCATCTCCGACGGGACCGGCCGGTCCTGGACACCTGCATCGGCCCGACCTCGCCTACGACCAGCCGACAGCCATGGGAGCCATGGCGTACACCGACTCCGTCCTGCACAGCGACCGGGCCAGCCATTTCCTCCAGGAGGGCGGCCTGTGGCGGCAGTGGTTCCAGGACGCGCCGCACATGCACGGCGATGACAGCATCTCCACCTACCTGGGCGGCATTCGCCTCGCCTGCGCCGTCATCGACGGATGCGCCGACACCTGACCCCATTGGTCTTGTTCGCGTCGAAGACTCTGGCTCGTCGTCCTTGAGGCGGCGACCCTCCGTCATGCCAGTAGGACGCTGTCACGGAGAAGTTGGAAGCCTGCCCGCCCGAACATCTGGCGCTTGAGCATCTTGATCCGGTTGACATGGCCTTCGACCGCACCTGAACTCCAGGACAGAGTGAGTCCGGCGGTGACGGCGTCGAGGTCGCGGTCGATGTCAGCGGCGAAGGTGTGGAGGCTGGGCAGGTCGTCCTGTCGGACGGCGTCGAGCCAGTCCGGGAGACGCTCGCCTTGGCGGTCGGTGAGCATGACCGCGAAGGACCGGACGTGTCGGGTGAGTGCGTCGAGTTCAGGGCACTGGGAGCGGACGGTCTTGAGCTGGAGTTGTTCGGGCTCAGTGAGGGTTTCCGGGCGTCTGAGGATCCATCCGAAGACCGTTCGGGACGACGGCGGCCGGGCGGTCACCGGTCGCGGCGAGGTGCGCTTCTTGCAGGTAGGCGCGCGAAAGCGCTGGTAGCTGCCCTTGTAGCCGAGCGGCACGATCTCCTCCCACAGCTTCCAGGCGTTGGTGAAGCCCTCGTTCCAGCGGTCGTCCAGGTAGGGCTTGTAGTCATCGAGTACCGAGGTCCGGTTCTGCCACTGGCCGGTGAACAGGTCCTCATCTGGCTTCGCAGCATCGGCGAACCGTTTGACGGTGTGCCAGGCCATACCGAGCTGCCGCTGGACCGAACGCAGGCTGTGTCCTGCCTCCAGGAATGCGTGAACGGCGGCGTGCCGGGACCTGGTGCGGTCGGCGAACCGGTGCCCGGTCGGCCATGGCGAACCGGACGGTTCTTCTTCCGGGGCGGGCTCAGGCTCAGGTTCGGGGGTGGCTGGGACAAGGGCTCGCAGGCAGCGGCGGTGCTGGGCGACGGTCCGTTCCGCGGCCTCGCTCAGGTTGTGCCAGAGGTGCCACCGGTCCGCGCCCTGGACGGCCTGCGGGGCGCCGGCGGAGGCGCCTTCGGCGAAGAACGGCGCACGGTCGCGGCAGACGACCTCAATGCCCGGCCGTTCGGCGAGCCAGGCCGCCAGGCTGGACGCCTCCCGGTCCGACAGCAGATCAACGGGCGGCGGGTCTCGATGTCGACGAGGACGGTGCCGTAGTGACGGCCCTTGCGGGTGGCGTACTCGTCGACGCCGACCACCCGCGGCGCGAGGACATCGGGCTCGGGCAGCGCATCGACCAGCCGGAGCACCGTGCTACGGCTGGTCGATCACCCCGAGCACGCGGGCGATGCGGGCTCCAGCCCGGCCCGCGAGGGGCCAGGCCGACCGCGGCCAGGGTGGAGCGCAACCGTTCGGTCCGCTCACCGTGCCGACGTGTCAAGCCGGGTATCTGCTCGACGAAGGTACGGCGTGCGCAGCCCGAGTTCCCGCAGATGAACCGGCACATCAGCGGGAAACCGCAGGTAGGAACCATGAACCCGGTTCGACCAGACTGCGCAGACCGGGCACAGGGCACCGTTCGCGATGCATTGCGCGTCAACGCGCACTATCTCGATGTTCACGTCCACCGACAGCACCGCGACGTCCGCGATCGACGGAAACAACAACTCCTTCAGCCAGGGCGCGACCTCTTCCACGGCCCCGAACTGCCGGCCCCACTGTCTTGTCCACGGACCATTTTCGGGCGACTTCGCGCACGGCTCGAAGGTGTCCGGATGTCACTCAGAGTGGCCACGTCACAGAAGTTGAGTCGGAACCCGAGAACGGGAGGCACCCGGTTGGTTGCACCCAGGCTTTCCGTCGGCGATGCCCCTGGCAAGGTGGAGCGTCCTGAGCGCTACTTGGGTGAAGGTGAGTACGAGTACCCGTGTGGGCAGTGATCAGCTTCCTGCATGTTGTGTGCATGCGATCGATATCACTGTCGAAGCCTGTTCTGGTGGCCGCGCTCGGCTGCCTGGTCCTGTCCGGCTGTGGCGCTCAGAACGCCGCCACCGATCCGACCCCCGCAGGCAGTGCCGTCTCGGCGACCACCCCGCTGGATGCTCCGCACAACGATCCGGAGACGCGGTTCCTTGAGCTGATCACCCGCATCATGCTGGGCTGCGCCCCTGACGTCCCCAACGACAAGGGTGATGATGTCGTGCCCGAGCCGGAGGACCTGCCCGGTTGGGAGGAAGCGCCCACACCGAGATACGGGCCGGGCGAGACCCCGCCGGGTGTCCCGAACGCCGACGGCGACATACCGGTTCCCCTTCCTTCGGATGCTTCCGACCCGCCGAAGTCGACCCCTTCCACCGCCAAGCCCAAGTCGCTCAAGGAAGTGCCGCTGACCGACATCGAGAAGTGCAGCGGCAGCGAGCACGCAAAGCGCGTCAGTGAGGGGTTCAAGAACACGAAGACGACCAGCTACCAGGCGATGCACAAGAAGCTGACGGGCCTGGATTACCCGGCATCGCGGATTCACCAGATGCCGAACCGTGCGGGTGCGCCACGGGCAAGGCTGGACCTGCGCTTCATCGGCAGCCACTTGGCTTTGGAAGCCACCGGCACCAGCAGCGGAGTGATCATCGAAGCATTCGGGGCCCCGGAAACGGAGGACGTGAAGATCACCGACGTGAAACGGAGGCCGCAGCTGGACGCGCCCATGTCCTGACCGGATCGCGCGGGACGTGCGCAAGAAGGGGCAGACCCTCTATGTCGGCTACGACCAACTGGGCACGCCGGGCGGGCCGCTGGCCAGGCATCCTGCTAACCAACCGACTCGGCCTGCTGGACGACCTCGTCGAACACGACGGCCGCACCATCCGGCTGCCCCTGGGTCAATTCACCAGCACCGACCTCGACCTGCTCGTGCTCGGCGTGATCGCCGAGCACTGGCCCGCCCTACACACCCACTTCGGCAACGCTCTCCTCACACGCCTCACCGACGACATGCTCTCCCCTGCCACGGACACGGCCTGGGAGTACCTTGCGCTGGTCGCCGACCGCCACCCCCAGCTCGCGCAGGAACTCGCCGCGGCCATCGAGCAGCAACCCGACCTCCTCACCCACGACACCGTGCTCGCCTCGTACACCCACACCCCACCGCGGCGAGCCGCACCTGCTGTACGCCCTGATCGACACCTCCGGCCGGGCGACGACGGAAGCCGGGACGTCGCACCCCTGCTCCTGGCAGACCCCCTGGTCCTCGGCCTCGACCCGGCAACCGTGCAACGCGCACTGCACACCGAACTGGGCCCACGACGCAGCGATTCACCCGCTCCCTACCTCCGGCGCGTTCCTCGCCCTGGTCGGGTTCCCCGACGACAAGCCGTCACCGACGCCTGGGAGGCCCTCCAGCGCGAGCGCGAGCTGCACGGACACGTCGAGGTGGACGTGTCGGTGTACTACCCGCTGGCCTACGCAGCCGTCGGAACCCGCTGTCTTCGCTGATCAGGTATCCCGCGACAGCGAATGGATCTACAGCCACTTCACCAACGACGTCGACCCACCGTTCGCACAAGCCGCCATCCGCCGCCTGGAACGTGCCCCGAAAGCACGCACCCAGGCCGACGCCGCCATCACCAGCACGGACACCTCCGATGCCCGGGCCGCCAGCTCGCCTCCCTCAGCAGCGCGGCCACCGCTCTGCCCCCGGACGTCGCGGACAACCTGCGCCAGCGGCTCCACCGGCAACGAGGCCTTTAGCTGCCCGCCGCCGTACACGACTTCGTCACCGCCACAGACGTCCCCGTCCCCGCTCTTCTGCTGCGCATCCTGCAGTCAGGAACAGGGACACGACTCAAACGCCAGACCGCACGCCCCCTCCGCAACCACACCCCTTCACCCTTCTGACCTGCATAAACATCAAGAATCTGACAGGGATTCCCAAGATATCCACGACACTCCAGCTTGGTGCGGGACCGCAGGCCACGACACCACAACATCTGGCCAGAGGTACACGATCCGTAGTCACCACTGGCCAGACGCCACACCATCGCCCGCCGAGAAGATCCAGCTCACCACAGAGACCCCAGGTAACGATCCTTCAGACCCCCTACAGGTGACCGACGAACTGCTCGCCTTCCCCACTTCAGTACGACTACATCAACTTCCTCGGCCGCTACGCCTTCACGCGCCCACCAGCGCCGGGCCTGCGGCAACTGCGCGACCCGCACACGAATGACGAGACGGACGACGCCAAGGACGGAAAGCCGCAGGTGCCCGCGATCAAAGGCGGTCCGGTCCCGGAGTCACCCCCTACATCTCCGGGCTGGAACGCTTGATGACGGGCGTTCAGGGGTCAAGAGCCGACCGGGCCGAGCTCTACGGGTGTGGATTCACTTCTGTCCAAGGGCCGAAAGCTCTGAGGGTCGCGTCGACAAGTGAGTCGGCGTATGCGGCGGTCAACGGACCGCTGCGGTGCAGCCACCGCTGGAAGAGGGGGGCGTAGAGCACTTCGAGGACCAGGTCGAGGTCGGCGTCGGCGTCCAGTTGGCCGACTTCCTGGGCGCTGCGCAGGCGTGCTTTTTTCGCTTCTTCGAGCGGCTGGGACAGCTTCTCGCGGTACTCGGCCGCCAGGGCGGCATCATTGGCGATCTCGGTGTTGAGGGCCCGGATCAGCCTGTCGAAGGACGGGTCGGCGAACTCCTGTGCCGTGGCACGCATGACGAGCTTGAGGTCGGCCTCAAGGTCGCCCGTGTCCGGCAGCGCGACCGACTGCCCGTCCGTATCGTCACTCAGAGCCAGAAGGGCAGCGAAGACGACCGCGCTCTTCGACGGCCACCGCCGATAGATCGTCTGCTTGCCGACGCCGGCACGGGCGGCGATGGCCTCGACCGTGACCTTCTCGTATGCCTCCTCTGCGACCAGGGCGCGGGTGGCCGCGAGGATTGCCTGCCGGGATCGTTCCTTGCGCCGGGAGTGGTCCGGCCCCTTCTCGTTGGACATGCGTCCAGCCTATCCCTGAAGCGAAACGAGACGATCCGTATTGATAGACCACGAGCGATGCCCTAGGCTATAACCGAATCGATACGCACCGTTTCGTTTACTGAGAGTGAGGCACTGTGGCGAACGCAAGAGTCTGGCTCATCACCGGCGCATCCCGCGGCCTGGGCAGGGCTTTCGCCGAGGCCGCCTTGGCGGGCGGTGACCGCGTAGTGGCTGCCGCCCGCAACGTCGAGCCTCTGGAGGAACTGACCGAGAAGTACCCCGACCACCTGGTCCCGCTTGCGTTGGATGTCACCGACCGCCAGGCCGTGTTCGACGGGGTAGAACGGGCGGCAGCCGCGTTCGGCAGGCTGGACGTCGTCGTCAACAACGCCGGCGGACTGCTCTACGGCATGGTGGAGGAAGCCACGGAGGAGCAGATCCGGGCGCATATGGATGTGAACTTCTTCGGCGCTGTGTGGGTGGCTCAGGCGGTCCTTCCTCATCTGCGCGCCCAAGACGGGGGACGGCTCCTCCAGGTCACCTCGATGGGCAGCGGCGGCGGAATGGCCACCGTCGGCTTCTACGGCGCAGGCAAGGCCGCGCTGGACTCAGTCAGCGAGGCACTGGCGATGGAGGTCGAGGGGTTCGGGATCAAGGTCACCATCGTGCAGATGGGCGGCTACAACACCGGCCTGTTCACCACCGGCACCACGACCACCGAACCCCTGGCGCAGTATCAGCCCCTGCGCACCGAGATGGAGGCGATGTGGGGCGACGCCGTCGCCCCGGAGCCGGGCACCGCTGCCCCGGTCATCATGGAGCTGGCCGCACTGCCGGACCCGCCCCGACGGCTGATCGTCGGCAGCCAGTCTTTCGATCACGTCTTGGAGATGGATCAGGCCCAAGCGGATCTGTACCGGTCTTGGGAGCACCTCAGCCGTACCGCCCCGGGCTGACCGGGTCCCGCGCCGCGACAGTCCCGCCCCCCTCCCGCTGCGCAGTCGCTGGGACGGACGTGGGCCGAGAAGCACGCGGTACCGGCAAGAACCGCCACAGTCGACCGCAGGTCAGGCTGCCTCGCCCGTCTGGGAGATGCTGTTCGACCGCGCAGGGTTCGAACGCCCATGCAAACGGGGGACAGTCGGCTGATCGGTGGCTGGCCACAGAGCGCGGTGTGTCGGCGGCCAGTGTTGTAGAAGTGCAGCCAGGGCGCGAGTGCGTCGGCGCGTTCGGTGTTGCTGGCGAAGACCTGGTGGTAGACCTTGTCGGTTATGGTGGAGATGGTCTGACGGAAGACGTCGGCGCCGTAGACCTCGGCCAGGTGGGCTTGCACCGCGCCGGTGGTCAGGCCCTTCGCGGCCAGCGAGATGACCATCTGTCGACGCCGGTCAGACGCTTCTGCCGCTTCTTGACGATCTTCGGTTCTAAGGATACGTCACGGTCGCGAGGCACGGCTATCTCCACCGGGCCGACGTCGGTCAGGACGGTCTTGGAGCGTTTGCCGTTGCGGGAGTTGCCGCCGTTCCTCCCGGTCGCATCGTGCTTGTCATATCCGAGGTGGTCGGTGATCTCGTCTTCCAGGGTGGACTCCAGCAGCCGCTTGGTCAGTTGCGGCAACACCCCGCCCTCGCCGGTCAGCTGTAGGCCCTCGGCCTGGGCGCGGCCAACCAGCTCGTCGATCAACTGGTCGTCCACGGCCTTCGCCGACGCAGCCTTCGTGTGCTCGACGGTCTCGGACTCGGACACGTTCTCACTGGTCATCGATGCATCTTCCATGATCGGGAGTTACACCGAACGTCTGGCTCTGGCCCGTAGTCGGTGGTGACGCTGAGTAGCCACCCTTGATCATGATCTCGTGATGGATATCAACTTCCTTATAGGGACGGCTTTTTCGGGGCTCTCGACACTGATCGTGGAGGACGTGGCGGACGGCGGCGACGCGGTGGTGGTCTCGGCTCGGACCCGGGACGCGGCGGTGCCGTGTCCGGTGTGCGGGATGCCGACGGCGAAGGTGCACGGTTATCACCGCCGAACGGTGAGGGACGTGCCGGTCGACGGCCGCCAGGTCGTCGTCCACCTGCGCGTACGGCGGCTGGCCTGTTTGGCCCTGGGCTGTGGGCAGCAGACCTTCCGCGAGCAAATTCCCGGACTGCTGGAGCGCCATCAGCGCCGCACGGTGCGGCTTGTCGGGCAGATATCCCAGGTGGCAAGGGAGTTGTGCGGCCCGGCGGCCTGCTGGCCGTGCCCGTTTCCCGCAGTACCGCGCTGCGCCATCTGCGGCGCCTGCCGCTGCCCCAGCAGACGGTCGCGCGGGTGATCGGCGTGGACGATTTCGCCCTGCGCCGCCGCCACCGCTACGCCACGATCATCACGGATGCCGAGACCGGCCGGCGCGTCGCGGTCCTGCCCGATCGCGTAGCTGCGACGTTGGAGTCCTGGCTGCGTGAACATCCTGGTGTCGAGGTCGTGTGCCCGCACTGCTCGGCCACCTATGCCGAGACCGTCCGCCGCGCTCTGCCTGACGCGGTGCAGGTCAGCGACCGATGGCACCTCTGGCACAACCTCTGCGACAAAGTCCAGCTCGAAGTCCGCGCGCACGCCGGATGCTGGGCCACCGTCAACCCGCCCCGCCCCGGCGGAGTGCGCGAGCAAACCACACTCGAACGCTGGAACAAGATCCACGAACTCCTCGGGCAGGGCGTCGGCCTGCTCGACTGCTCCCGCCGCCTCAACGTGGCCCTGAACACCGTGAAACGCTACGCCCGCATGCCCGAGCCCTCGGTCCTGCGCATCGCCCCCGCCTACCGGCCCACCCTCGTCGACCAGGGCCGCGCCGAAGGCGACCGCCCCGTCACCACCCCACGGCACGCCAGCCGCCTCCTGCTCACCAACCCCGACAACCTGCGCCCGAAGGAAACGGCCCTGCTGGAGAAGATCGCCGCGGCCTGCCCGGAGATGACCGCACTCGCCGACCTCGTACGCGGCTTCGCCGCCCTGCTCAAACCGGCCGAGGGCAACGACATGAAACTCACCGAGTGGATCACGACAGCCCGGGCCATCGACCTGCCTCACCTGCGCAGCTTCACCAACGGTCTCGAAATCGACCGGTCCGCCGTGAACGCCGGCCTCACCTTGCCCTACCACAACGGCCGCACGTCCGGCCGTGCGCGGCCGGACCCTGATCCAGACACTTCGCAAGCTTCTCCAGGGAGTGCGGCGACAGACGACACCAGCGCCCGTCCGGTCCCGCGAAAACAGCTCCCGATGCCGCCCTGCCGCCACAACTGCTTCCATAGGTAAGCCGACTCCAGACTCACACGCAGCTGCCGGGCCACCTCGGACGGCATGACCTGCTGAGCGAACAGCTCAGCCGCCTGCACCGCACCGTTTCCCGGCGCCGTCGTGCCGCAGGCGTCACCCCACCCCCATCCGCATATCTCACACACCACGGACTACCCACAACACCACACCCACATCAGCCAGTTCAACGAACATCACCCTGACGAGCCGAGATCAGTAAATGCCTCTGACAGCAGCCCGTCTGGTGCGGGCAGAGCGCCATTGCCCTGCCCGCACCAGCGACGGGAGAGCGAACCTCGGATGACGGACGATCCAATTCACCCAGGGGAATGGCTGTCCTGCCTGACGGCGTCTAGCCAGTCCGGCAGACGCTGGCCCGCAGTCGAAGTCTGAGCCACGGGACGGGCCCGGGCCTGACGGCCGGGAGGGCCCTCACGCCCCGAGGCGACTTCAAAGCTCGGTCCACGGATGTGGCTTGCCGGGTCCATGCCTTGGCCACGCCTGAAGTACGGCTGCAGCGCCGTCCCGTGTGACCGGATTCAGATCACCGCAACCCGAACGGTCTCCTGGCGCGTGTTCTTCTGAGATACTGCCAAGCTCCGTAACCGGTCGACGGTGGGCGCCAGTTCACCACGGGGGCACAGATGAAGATCGAACTTGCTGAACTACTCACGTCACTCCGCTCGGAGATCAACCGGGCACGTCTTCAGGCGGCCGGTGAGGACGTGCGGTTCCGGATCGACTCCATCGACCTCGAGCTTCAGGTCGTCGCCGAGCAGAGCGCCGACGCGGACGCCGGCGTACGGTTCTGGGTGATGTCGCTCGGGGCGAAAGGAAGCGTCAAGTCGGCGGAGACGCACACCGTCAAGCTCAGCCTGGCGGCGGAGACGTCCGGCGGCGGGTCAGTTCTCACCGGTGACGACGTATCCAGTCTGCTCGCCGCCGACTGAGCCCCCGGATGAGTCCTCTCGACACCAGCCGGGTGGCCCAGGTCGTCGTCATCGGGCCCGGGAAGAACACCGAGTACGGATCCGGCTACCGGGTCAGCCGCAAGCTGATCCTCACCGCCGCCCACCTCCTGGGTACAAGCGCCGCTTGCCAGGTGATGCTCGGCGACGACAAGGCCAAGCTGCCGACCACAGTCGTATGGCGTGGCTCCGGCTCCGACCTCGCGCTGCTGCAGCTCGACGAGGTGCCCGCCGAGCTGGGCCCCGCGCCGGGTGTCCCGCTCGGCCGGTTGCCGGACGGCGTAGGAAGCGTGCCCTTCGTGGGCATCGGCTTCCCCGCCTTCGCGCAGCGGGAGGAAACGGACCGGTTCCAGGGACTGGAACGCCGGGACAGCCGACAGATCGACGGCCGCGTCAACCTCGGCTCCAACATGAAGTCAGGCTACCTAGACCTCACCATCACCACCTCCCCTCCCACCGAGAGGGGTCCCGGCGGCCAGGACGCCTGGAAAGGCATCTCAGGAATGGCCCTGTTCACCCAGCAGGGCGTCCTCATCGGCGTCCAGACGCACCGCCTCCCCGCCGCCGGTTCCGGCAGCGCCGAGGGCGAGTCGCTCGCCACCGCCCTGGCCGATCCGGCGTTCACCGACATCCTCCGGCAAAACCGGGTACGCCCGGAACCGGTGCAGGTGGAGGCATCCGGCCGCGAACCGGGACGCCGCCTGCGCTCGGTACTCTTGCAGCAGGAACTGATCGAAGGCTTCGGGGACTTCGAGAAGAACCTCACCTCCGACCGCCTGCCCTACGTGTCCCCCGGAAACAAACACGAGGCGCACCCCGACGAGTTGTTCACCCGCCTGATCATGTCCGGCGAACGCGGCGTCCTCCTCGTCGGCGCGGCCGGAACGGGCAAGTCCCGCACCGGACTCGAGGTCGGGCAGCTAGCCCTCGAGGAGGACTGGCGGGTGCTCCACGTCGTGTCCCCGCACCGCCGCGAGTCGAACGCCGAGCAAATCCTCGACGAGATCGCCGAGCACGCCTTCACGGAGACCGGCTCCGTCCTGGTGGTGATCGACCTCAACGAGACCAACCTGGACCTGAACGGCATCCGGCAGCAACTCCTCCCCGAAGCGCGACGCCGCGGCGTCACCATGGCCCTGCTCGCCTCCGCACGCCCCGGATGGCTGCTGAGAGCCGACCGCGCGCTGGTCTACGAGCTCTTCGACGAGGTGCAGCTCCGCCAGGACGCCGAGTTCCAGGAACTCGTCACCCGCCAGGCGCTCGAGACCCTGGCGCCCACCGCCAAAAACCGACTGGGCATCGAGCGCATGCTCGCGCTCAGTGGCAACCGCCCCATCATCGCACTTTTGGTGGCGCGGGAAATCGAACGCCGGATCAAGGCGGACCTTGAGATGCCCTCGACCGCCGGCCTGCGCTCCGGCGGCGAACTCCCCGCCTGGCTGCTGAAACGGCTCAGCGAGGACGGTTACACGGTGCCCGGCCGCCGTGCCGACGACCCGCACACCCCCGCCCGCGCCTCCGACGGCCTGATCGCCGCCGGCGCCGCCGCGGCCGCCTGCCCGCAGGAACATGCCGAGGTCGTCGCCGCCGCCCAAGCGACGCTCACGGAGCTGCGCGGCTCGGGCCCGCAGGCCGAGGGCATCGTCGCGACCCTCGTCTCGCTGGGCTGGCTGGAGCACAAGAACGATGCGCTCTCCGTCGCCCACGACATCGTCGCCGACCAGCTCATGGAATCGGTGATGCTGCCCGAGCCGATCCCCGTCCCGGACGTCGCGGGCACCCGCGCCATGCTCGCCGGGAGTCTGACCAGCGCCCGCACTGTCGGCCGCTTCTCCGTCAACATCGGCCGCCTGGTCAACGACCTCACCTTCGCCGAAGGTTCGACGGCGGTCGCCCCCGTGCTACACGACTGGTTCACCGAGCACGCCACCGTCATCGGCGGCCTGTTGCGCGCCGACTCCAGCGTCGGCGGCTACGCCCTCGGCGCCATCTGCTCCGGCCCTCCCTGGACCAACGCGGCCATCGAGTGCTGGGACCAGGTTGTCAGCCCCTGGCTCACCGACTTTGGCGGAACCCTCGACGCCCGCCACGTCCTGCACCGCGGCCTGCGCCATCTCCCCGCCGACGGCGCCAGATTCCTCGTACCCGTCGCCCTCGAATGGCTGAAGGCCCACGGCCTGACGCCCGTCGCCGGCTACGTTGCCGGCTCGCTGTTCTCCCGCACCGACGTGTCCGCCGACGCCGTCCACGAGGCCACCACCACAACCCTCGCCTGGCTCAATCGCCACACCACCGACCCGCGCGCCGGCTACCTCCTGCGTCCGCTGCTAGCCCGTACCGACCTGAGCCCCCTCGATACCCGGCAAGTTATCTCCGCGGCCAACATGTGGCTCAGCCGCCACGCCACCACCTTCAGCGCCGGGTTCGTCCTCAGCGCCCTGTTCGCCCGGCCCGACCTGACGGCCGAGGACGTCCGGCGGGTACTTGCGGCCACCTTCACCTGGCTCGAGCGCCACACCACCACTCTGAGCGCCGCCCACATTCTGAAGCCGCTCCTCGCCCAGCGGGCCCTGGAGCCGTCCTCCCTCCGCAACGCCGTCCAGGCCAGCTTCGGCTGGCTGGTCCATCACGCGACGACTGTCCAGGCGGAGTCGGTCGTCACCCGGCTGCTCGGCATACCCGAACTGTCCTCGGATGACGCCGAGTCGGCGCTCTCCCACGCTCTGGACTGGCTCGACCACCACGCCGCCAGCGTCAAGGCGGAGTTCGTCCTCGGCCAACTCCTTGACCGCACCGACCTGCCGGAGCAGCACAGCCGTCGTGTGCGCCAGGCGGCCCTGAGCTGGCTCGACCACCATGTGGTGACCGAGAAGGCGTCTTACATCATTAAGCGCGTCCTCGGGCTGCCCGACCTCACCGAGGACGAGGTCCTGCGCACCGTCACCGCCGCCCTCCGCTGGCTCGACGACAACCTGAACGGCGACGCGGGACACGTCCTGAGACCCGTCCTCGCCCGCCCCGACCTGCCGGCGGACGACGCCCAACGGGCGATCCGCTTCGCCCGCGCCTGGCTCTCCGAGTACAAGGACACCTCGGACGCCGGGTTCGTTTTGGACGCCCTGCTGCCCCGCAACGACCTGGACGCCGAGACTGTCGAGGAGTCGACCAGCGTCGCCCGCGACTGGCTCGACCGGTACGCCACCGAGCTGTACGCCGGGCACGTCATTTGCCTCCTCCTCAACCGCGTCGGCCGGGGCGGTCGGGAAGCGGGCGGGGCCGCGGGTGGCGGAGCGGCCGGAGGAGCCGGTGCGGAACTCGGCGGTGACGGCGGCGGCGCATCCGACGACCGACCCGACCGTGAACGGCAGCACCTACTCGCGCATGCCTTGGCCTGGCTCGATCTGCACGCCGCTGAGTTCTACGCCAGCCATGTCCTCTCCGCCGTCCTCGGCCGCGCGGAACTGGACCCC
>NZ_JBFBJT010000151.1:0-17050 GCF_040686175.1 Streptomyces sp. NPDC086077
TGGTACTGCAGGGGGGACCCTGTGGGAGAGTAGGACGCCGCCGAACAATCTTTGATGAAAACCCCGCATCCTCGGATGCGGGGTTTTCTGCGTTTAGGGTTCAGTTATGCGCTATGACCTGGTGATCTTCGACAACGATGGTGTGCTCGTCGACAGTGAGCCCATTTCCAACCGGCTCCTGGCGGCGTACCTCACCGAACTCGGGCATCCGACCTCCTACGAGGACTCCCTGCGTGACTACATGGGCGCCGCCATGCACCGCGTGCACGACCTGATCGCGGAGCGGACCGGGCAGCGGTTGCCGGGCGACTTCGACGACGTCTTTCACGGACGGGTCTTCGCCGCCTTCAAGCGGGAGTTGAAGGCGGTGGCCGGCGCCGCGGACGTACTGGGGAAGCTGGCGGCCGAGGGGGTGCCGTACTGCGTGGCCTCGTCGGGGAGTCATGAGCGGATCCGGGTCGGGCATCGGGCGGCCGGGCTGGAGCGGTGGTTCGATGACGGGCGGATCTTCAGTTCCGAGGATGTGGGGCGCGGGAAGCCGGCGCCCGATCTGTTTCTCCACGCGGCCGAGCGGATGGGGGCCGCGCCGGAGCGGTGCGTCGTCGTCGAGGACAGCCGGCTGGGAGTGCAGGCGGCGGTCGCGGCCGGGATGGATGTGTACGGATTCACCGCCATGACCCCGGCGGCCAGGCTGAGCGGGGCGACGCGACTCTTCGGCGACATGGGGGAGTTGGCTGAGCTGCTGATCTGACCAGAGGCTTGAAGCTGAGGGAAATTCACCTTTGGCTGGATATACCCAGCGGTACGCCGGGGCCCTACGCTCGCCGCCATGACTCGTGTGCTGCGGCGCGGTAGGGCCTCGTTGGCGTTCGGCTTCTTCGCCCAGGGCGTGGCCTTTGCCCTGCTGGTGACCCGGATTCCGGCGATCCAGGACCGGTACGGGGTCTCCGACGCGTTGCTGCCGGCTTTTCTGGCCGCGGTGCCGGTGCTGGCCGGGGTCGGGAGCGTGGCGACCGAGCGGCTGGTGAAGCGCGTACCGCCGAGTTCGGTGCTGCGGTGGTCCCAGCCCGTTGTGCTGCTCGCGCTGTTCGGGGTGGGTGCTGGGGAGCGGATGGTGGAGTTGGCGGTGGCGCTCGCCGCGTTCGGCCTTGCCGTGGGGGCGCTGGATGCCTCGATGAACATGCTCGGGGTGAGCCTGCAGCGGTCGTACGGGCGGAGCATCATGCTCGGGTTCCATGCCGCGTACAGCCTCGGGGGGATCGTGGGGGCCTCGCTGGCGTGGGTGGGGGCGCACTGGGAGCTGGCGCTGGTCGTGTCGTACATGCCGGTGGTGGGGGTGTTGCTGCCGGCCGCTCTGGTGGGGAGCCGGTGGTACGTCGACGGCGGCCGCGCGAAGGCGGTCGACGGGGAGGGCGCGGGTGAGGCGGGGGGTGTCGTCTTCCGGGCGTTGCTGCCGTTGTGTCTGGTGATGACCTTCGCGTACATCGGGGACGCGACCGTTTCCAACTGGAGCGCGAAGTACTTGCAGGACGTGCTGGGGAGCTCGGAGCAGATGGCGACGGTTCCCTACAACGTCTACATGATCACCACGCTGGTGGGGCGGGCCCTGGGGGACTTCGGGGTGCGGCGGTTCGGTGCCGTGGGTGTCGTACGGGGTGGGGCGGTGGTCGCCGCGGTGGGGTTCGCGGTGGTGGCGGGGGCCCCCGGGGCGTGGACCGGGATGGTCGGGTTCACGCTGCTGGGGCTGGGATTGTGTGTGCTGGTTCCGCAGACGTTCGCGGCGGGGGGAAGGTTGTTTCCGGGAGCTTCGGATGCGGCCGTGGCCCGGCTCAATGTCTTCAACTACGTGGGGTTTTTGATCGGTTCGCCTTTGGTGGGGGCCTTGGGTGATGCCTGGAGCTATCGGGGGGCGATGCTCGTGCCGCTGGTGTTGGTGCTGGTGACACTCGTGTACGCCCGGTCGTTCGCCGCTCAACCGGACCGATACGGTGGCGGGCATGAGCGGCCGCGCACAGCTGATGTGGGACGAGGCAGTAACGAGCTATGACTTCGGGCCGGACCATCCGATGGATCCGGTCCGGCTGGCGCTGACCCGGAGACTGGTCGAGGCGTTCGGGCTCGATCGCGAGATGGATGTCGTGGCGGCGAAGGCGGCGGGGGAGTCGACGCTGCGGCTGGTCCACCGGGAGGACTACATCGCGGCGGTGAAGGCCGCGTCGACGGATCCGCGGACGGCCGACCAGTCGTACGGCCTGGGGACGCTGGACGATCCGGCGTTCGCCGGGATGCATGAGGCGTCGGCGCTCATCGCCGGGCAGTCGGTGGGAGCGGCGGAGGCCGTGTGGCGGGGGGACGCGCTGCACGCGGTGAACTTCGCGGGCGGGCTGCATCATGCGATGCCGGCGGCGGCGTCGGGGTTCTGCATCTACAACGACGCCGCACTGGCCGTTGCCCGGTTGCTGGAGCTGGGTGCTGAGCGGGTCGTCTATGTGGATGTCGATGTGCACCACGGGGACGGGGTGCAGGCGGCGTTCTGGGAGGATCCGCGGGTTCTGACGATTTCGCTGCATGAGCATCCCCGGACCTTGTTCCCGCAGACCGGGTGGCCGGAGGAGACGGGAGCGGACGGGGCCGCGGCGGGCTCGGCGGTGAATGTCGCGTTGCCGGCGGGGACGGGGGATGCCGGGTGGCTGCGGGCGTTCCACGGGGTGGTGCCGGAGCTTGTCGCCGCGTTCCGGCCGCAGGTGCTGGTGTCTCAGCACGGGGCCGATACGCATTTCGAGGATCCGTTGGCGCATCTGGCGGTCTCGCTGGACGCCCAGCGGGCCGTGCAGGTCGCCTGTCACGAACTGGCGCACGAGTACGCCGGGGGGCGCTGGGTGGCCTTGGGCGGAGGCGGCTACGCGGTGGTGGATGTGGTGCCGCGGTCCTGGACCCACCTGGTGGGGATCGCCGCCGGGCGGGAGGTGGCGCCCGAGGCGATGATTCCCGAGGGGTGGCGGCAGGAGGTCTTCGCTCGGACGCGGCAGTTGGCGCCGGGGCGGATGACTGATGGGCGGTGGCCCGTGGAGTGGGGGGACTGGGAGGCGGGGTACGACCCCGCGGATCGGTTGGATCAGGCTGTGCTGGCCACTCGGCGGGCGGTGTTTCCGTTGCGAGGGTTGTTGGCGTAGGGGCGCCCCTGTCAAGTGAGGCTGCCCAGCCCACGGGCTCGGTTTGGCGAGGCCGGTCGGGACCCCGGGCCCCCGTCACCCTCCCGCGGCTGCGCCGTTACGCCAACCGAGCCCCGTATCCCCGTTCCCGCCCCCATCCCCCGCCTCCGTCCGTCACCATCCCTCCATGCCCACCCCCACCGCCCTTCGATCCCGCCTCCGCGCGCACCTTCTCGCTGCCCGGCTGGCCGGGGTCGTGGCGACCTCTCGGGAAGTGAGCCTGCGGAGTTATCGGGGATTCGCGGCGCGCGATCCTCGGTTGTTGATCGGGATCGATCCTGAACGGACCTGGACCGAGCGGGATTTGGTCGGACTGATGGCGGACAAGTGCGGGGTATCCGCTGATCCGGGGTGTGTTTCCGGCCAGGATGTGATTGACCCGGAACTGACCCTCGCCGCCCTGGAGGCGTTCTCCGAGCGGCTCGCGGTCGTCGCGCAGCGTGGTGCCCCCGTGTTGTTCGGGACCGGTCATCCGCACCGGTTGCTCGGTTTCTACGGCGCCCTGGCGGACGCCATGTCGGCGGCCGGATGTGCCGTCCTCACCCCGGCGCAGGGTCGCTCTGTCGACATAACGACTAGGTTCGGCCTACGCACGTACAGCCTTGATTACGTACGAGGCGTCGCGATGGTGCGGGAACCCGGCGTGCCCGGCCGCGGTGGTGCGACCGGCGCACACACCCATTCCCCCCTCCCGGTTCGTACCGTTCTGGACGCCATCGCCGAGGTCGGCGGGACCCTGCCCGAGCTGGTCGTCGGGGACCACGGATGGGTCTGCGGCGCAGGTCAGCTGGGGTTCGAGGCCATCGGTCTGGCCGATACGGACGACCCGGCTCCGTTCGTCGGCGAGGCGGAGGGGCGAGTGGCCGTGGTCGTTCCACTCGATGACGCTGTGCGGTCTGATTACTACCGGCCGCTTACCCGCTACGTACTCAATCGGGCGTGTCTGTCACAGTAGGCCGCCGATGGGTGCACCTCTTCCCCACTCGCATCACCCGCCCCTAGTCTGGGGAGTGAGCACGCAGCGACGAAGAGTCACCGGAAGGGGAAGCCGGTGGCCGTCGAGTCGAGTGCGGAAGGTTCAGGTGTGTCATGGCTGCAGCTGGAGATCAGAGGCCTCTGAGTGAGGTTCAGTTCCTTACCGTGGCGGAGGTCGCCTCGGTGATGCGAGTGTCGAAGATGACCGTGTACCGGTTGGTGCACAGCGGTCATCTGCCCGCGATCAGGGTGGGGCGGTCCTTCCGTGTCCCCGAGAACGCGGTTCACGAGTACCTCCGCGACAGCTATGTGGGGGTGGAAACCGCCTGACGGCGACCCGGGGAGATCGGTTCAGGGCACTTTCCGATCTCCCCGAGCACCTCGATTACGACCTCAGCGCTCGGGCGGGTAGGCTAGCCCCTCGTAGGTCGTGTGGGCCCATGGCGCCCAAACACCGAGTGATGAGAAGTGAGCGAGGGTAGTCGTGGGCTCTGTTATCAAGAAGCGGCGCAAGCGGATGGCCAAGAAGAAGCACCGCAAGCTGCTCAAGCGCACGCGCGTTCAGCGTCGTAACAAGAAGTAGCCGCTTGAAAAAGCAACACAAGCGGTAGATCGACGCACCGCAACGCCGCGAGAGCGTGGCTGTGGCCCCCCACCCCGTCCGGTGGGGGGCCACACGCATATCCCGGAGAAACAGGCCCCTCGCGTATGTCCACTCGGCGGTCGCGAGACTCTGGTCGTACGACCGTGATTTCCCGTCACTTGGTGCAGTGGGCGGTCATCACAGCGCAACAACCAACCGCTAGGTTGGCCGCAGACGGGGAACTCGGCAGCGGTACGAGGGCTGGAAGGAAGGCGCGGATCGTGGGCAAGGTCGTGCTCGTGACCGGAGTGGCCCGTCAGCTTGGGGGCCGGTTCGTACGACGGATCCAGCGTGACCCCGAAGTGGAACGGGTCGTCGCCGTGGACGCGGTACCGCCCGAGCACCATCTGGGCGGCGCGGACTTCATCCGGGCCGACATCCGCCAGCCCACCATCGCGCGCGTGCTGGCCGAGACGGCCGCCGACACGGTCGTCCACATGGACGTCACCGCGACCGCCCTGGGCAGCGGCAATCGGGCCACGGTCAAGGAGACCAACGTCATCGGGACGATGCAGCTGCTCGGCGCCTGCCAGAAGTCCCCGACCGTACGGCGGCTGGTGGTGAAGTCCAGCACCAACGTCTACGGCTCCGCGCCCCGCGACCCGGCCGTCTTCAACGAGACGACCCCGCCCAAGTCGCTGCCCAGCGGTGGCTTCGCCAAGGACACGGTGGAGGTCGAGGGGTACGTGCGCGGGTTCGCGCGCCGTCGACCGGACGTCGCGGTGTGCGTGCTGCGCTTCGCCAACATCCTCGGTCCCAGTGCCGACTCGCCGCTCGCCTCGTACTTCTCGCTGCCCGTCCTGCCGACCGTCCTCGGCTACGACCCGCGGCTGCAGTTCGTGCACGAGGACGACGTGATCGAGGTGCTGCGGATCGCCTCGCACGAGCCGCGGCGCGGCACTCTCAACAGCGGCACGTTCAACATCGCCGGCGACGGCGTCCTGCTGCTCTCCCAGTGCTCCCGGCGGCTCGGCCGCCCCACCATGCCGCTGCTGCTGCCCGCCGTCACGTGGGCCGGCTCGCTGGTGCGTACCCTGGGTATGACGGACTTCTCACCGGAGCAGATCCGACTGCTGACCCATGGCCGGGTGGTGGACACGACCCAGATGCGCGAGACGTTGGGATTCCAGCCCAAGTACACGACTGCGGAAACGTTTGCGGACTTCGCGCGCAGCCGTGGACCCGGCCTCATGCCGCCCGAGGCCCTCGCGGAGGCCGTCGACCGGATCGCCTCACTGCCCGTCGCGGGCGGCGGCCACCCCCCGACTCAGAGCGCCAACTGAGGAGCGCATCAACGATGGCGGACGCCAAGGTCATTCCGTTCGACGACGACCGGTCCCGCGGAAGCGCCGCGCAGCGGCCGCCGCGCCGCGGCCGGAGCGGGGGAAGCCGACGGCCCGGCGGGGAGTCCGCACGGGTCCGTGAGACGGGCGAGGTGGGCGAGGTCCAGCCCCTGCCCGGTCGGACGCGTGCGCAGGATGAGGGTCCCGTGCCCCACGAGGAGCAGCGGCCGGACCAGCCCGACGAACAGCGGCCCCTGGACGAGGGCGGCCTGGACAGGCGCGTCGCCGCCGGCCTCGCCTTCCTGCGCCGCCGCCTGACCGGCGACTACGAGGTCGACGACTTCGGCTACGACGCAGAACTCACCGACCAGGTCCTGATGTCCCTGCTGCGCCCGGTCTACGAGAAGTACTTCCGGGTCGAGGTGAAGGGCATCGAGAACATCCCGTCCGAGGGTGGCGCCCTGATCGTCGCCAATCACTCCGGCACGATCCCGCTGGACGGCCTGATGATGCAGGTCGCCGTGCACGACCACCATCCGGCCGGCCGCCATCTGCGTCTCCTCGCCGCCGACCTGGTCTTCGTCCTCCCGGTCGTCAACGAACTCGCCCGCAAGCTCGGCCACACCCTGGCCTGTGCGGAGGACGCCGAACGGCTCCTCGGGCAGGGTGAACTCGTCGGCGTGATGCCGGAGGGCTTCAAGGGCATCGGCAAGCCCTTCAGCGAGCGCTACAAGCTCCAGCGCTTCGGCCGGGGCGGCTTCGTCTCCACCGCGCTGCGCCAGGGCACCCCGATCGTCCCGTGCTCGATCGTGGGCGCGGAGGAGATCTATCCGATGCTCGGCAACGCGAAGACGCTCGCGCGCGTGCTGGGCTTCCCGTACTTTCCGCTGACGCCCACCTTCCCGTGGCTGGGCCCGCTCGGCGCGATCCCCCTGCCCACCAAGTGGACGATCCAGTTCGGCGAGCCGATCCCCACGGACGGCTATCCGCCGGAGGCGGCCGAGGACCCGATGCTGATGTTCAATCTGACCGACCAGGTCAGGGAACAGATCCAGCACACCCTGTACAAGCTGCTGGTGCAGCGCCGCTCGGTCTTCTTCTGACCGCACCGCAAGGGGCAGGGATACGACGACGGGGGCGCCCCTCTCACGAGGGACGCCCCCACGGTCGTACGACCCGAGACCTACTCGGCGTCCTCGGCGTCGAGGCCGAGCCCGGGCAGCAGACCCGGGAGCAGCGGCGGCAACGTGACGTCGGGCGCGGTCGTCGGGGGCCTGCTCTGCGACGGAGAGGCGCTGCCGATGTCCTTCGGCGGATCGAGCAGCCCGCCGGTGTTGCCACCGAGCAGGCCCTCGGACTCGTCGCCGGTCTCGGCGGACCGGCTGGGGCCCTCGCTGCCGGTGTCGCCGCTGTCCGAGGAGCCGCTGCCGCTGCTGGGTGCCGTCGAGCCGCGCCCGGACTCGGTGGCGCCCGTGGCGGGCCCGCTGCCGGGGCCGCGCCTCTTGCTGTCCTCGCTGCTGCCGCCCTGGACGGGGGGCTGCGGAAGCAGGGACTGCAGCGGGGCGACTTCCTGGTCTATGGCGTCGAAGACCGACGACACCTGCTCACTGACGTCCCCGAGCTGCACCGGCAGCCGCTCGCGCAGGGCGCCCCAGGCGTCCCGGTGCGAGTCCGAGAACGCGGAGAGGGCCTGGATGGGCCCCAGCGACTCCGGGTCGCGTTCGTACGCCGCGGTCAGCAGCCGGTGGCCCTCGGAGGCGTCGTGCGTCATCCCGGACAGGGCACGGCGGATCTCCCAGAGCGACTCGTGGTCGAGAGGGCCGCTGCGGCCGCGCTCCATCAGCCGACGGGCCTCGCTCAACCGGGTGGACGCCTGGTCGAGATACACCTGCCCGCGTTCGTCCTCGCCGTCGGCCAGACCGAGCTTGAAGTCCTCGATGCCGCGCTTGAGCCCGTAGAGCGAGTCCCCGGGCAGGGCCTCCCCGCTGGCGGCGGCCACTCCACCGAAGGCACTGGCGGCGACGCCCACGCTGAGGCCGCCGGCGGTGAGACCCTTGGCCAGGCGCGTACGCGGACGGAACTTGCCCAGCGGTGTCGCCCTGTGGGCGCCGCGGCTCCGCACGGAGCGCTGCTCGGGGACGGCGGGATCGGATGCCTCGCCGCGTCCCTGGAGCATCGCCTCGAACTGAGCCACCAGTTGTGCCCGCTGGACGACCTTGACCTCGGGATCCAGCTTCGGCTTCGGCAACTCGCCAAGGCCGGCCGACAGGGCCAGCAAGCGGCCCTGCTCGGTCGGTTGTTCCGCAGCAGCCGGGGCCGATTCCTCGGACTGCTCGGCCGCCGTGCCCCGATCGGACTGCTCCTCCAGGGCCTGGGCGAAGGCGTTCGCCCGCCGGTGCGCCGATACGTTCGCGATCACTGGCGGCACCTCCTCTCGTCATGACGGTCGACTCCCCAGGGGGTCCTGAGGGTTGCACGCCCCGGCCACAACCACACGATCGAGGGATCGGAGTCGGCCAGGGAGTGACCACAGGGAGCCTGCATCCCGCACAACGAGCGGCGCGGCACTTGGGTTACGGACGGCGGAGGAACGGGCGGCGAAGTCAACAGTCTTTCACCGAGGATGAGTTGGGGATCGCTGAGCGTATGCCTTCGGTTGTGGGCTCAGCGGGCGTCTTCGGGGAGGAGGCGGGCGAGGGTGCGCACGGCGCGGTACTGCAGCGTCTTGATCGCGCCCTCGTTCTTGCCCATCACGCGGGCCGTCTCGGCGACCGAGAGGCCCTGGAGGAAGCGGAGTGTCACGCACTCCTGCTGCTGGGGGTTGAGCCGGCGCACCGCGTCCAGCAACGCGGCGTTGGAGAGGGACTCCAGCACCGAGTCCTCGGGCGAGCGTTCGACCTCGTTGGCGTCGAGCATCTCGCCGGTGGTCACTTCCAGCCGGAACCGACTGGATTTGAAGTGGTCGGCGACCAGATTCCGCGCGATGGTGACCAGCCAGGCGCCGAAATCGCGCCCCTGCCAGGTGAACGTACCGATCCTGCGCAGTGCGCGCAGAAAGGTCTCGCTCGTCAGGTCCTCGGCGGTCGCCTTGCCGCCGACCCGGTAGTAGATGTAGCGGTACACGGTGTCGCTGTATTGGTCGTAGAGCCGGCCGAACGCGTCGGCCTCGCCGGCCTGGGCGCGCTCCACGAGGTCCATCATCCGGGCGCTGTCGCTGTCGGCGGCCGGACGCCGTGCGGTGGCCGCACCGGCGGCGCGGCCTCGTCTGCCGACCGCGGCGCTGCCGTCGGCCAGTGCGTAGCACGGGCCGACCGGCGCGGCGGTGGTGAATGCGGGGACGGCGTACGCGGTGGGGACGAAGCCGCGCAACAGGTCTCGGACCGTTGCGCGCAGCGTAGCCAGGCCCGAGGCGTCAACCCCGACGTGTGGGTACACGGGACTCCCAGAGGCAGAGCTTCCATCACGTGCAGTGCGGGACCTTTCACTCGACGTAGCGACGAGAGGGGTACCGGTTTGCGTCTGAGGAGAATAACGCTTCGTACAGGCACTGCTACGCCCAGTTGCTCAAATCATCGATTACGTCGCTTCCGTAACCGATTGACGCCTGATCAAGTGCCGGAGAGTGACCGGTTGTTGATCGAATGGGCTCGACTTCGGGGTCGGTACGGGGCGTGTTGTGGCCGGGTGCAGGACGGAGGACTGGGTGTGGCGTCGCGTGGGTACGGGGACTGGATTGCCCGGCGTTTCGAATGTGCTCGGCGTTGCTCCTGAGACCGAGGCGCCGCGCACCCCGGCGCGACGGCGAACCGCCCGCGCCCACCCGTGCCGCCCCAGGCGGCACGCATGCCCGCGGCGCAGGCGGACCCGACTGGCGGCTAGGAGGACGGCGCGGCAGGCGCACGAAGCCGCACCCGCGCACGGCGAGAAGGGATCGTGTCGGGGGGTGTCCGCCCGCAGCGGTTGGCGCGTCGACACGGGTGAGTTGGTAAGTGACCGATTTCGTGCCCCCGGCACGGCCCCGCCCCACCCACAGCCGGCAGGCGCACCGGGCGGGCCGCTACCGCCAGCGACGGTGCAGCGCGCGACCGCGTTATCGGCGGCGGCGGTGCAGGGCGATGGCCGCGGCGGTGCCGCCCGCGACCGCGCCCACCCCGGCGGCCGCCGGGATGCCGACCTTCGCCGCCTTGCGTCCGGTCCGGTAGTCCCGCAGCCGCCAGTCCTTCTCCCGCGCGTGCTTGCGCAGCTTGCTGTCGGGATTGATGGCGTACGGATGCCCCACCAGGGAGAGCATCGGAATGTCGTTGTGCGAGTCGCTGTACGCCGCGCAGCGCGAGAGGTCCAGCCCCTCCGCCGCGGCCAGCGCCCGCACCGCCTCAGCCTTCGCCGGCCCGTGCAGCGGCTCGCCCACGAGCTTGCCCGTGTACACGCCGCTCACGGACTCCGCCACGGTCCCGAGCGCCCCCGTGAGCCCCAGCCGCCGTGCGATGACCTGAGCGATCTCCACCGGAGCGGCCGTCACCAGCCACACCTTCTGCCCGGCGTCCAGATGCGCCTGCGCCAGCGCCCGGGTCCCGGGCCAGATCCGCTCGGCCATGTACTCGTCGTAGATCTCCTCGCCGATCGACTGGAGCTCGGCGACCCGATGCCCCTTCACGATCGACAGCGCCGACTCCCGCACGTCCTGCATGTGGTCCGGGTCCTCGAACCCGGCAAGCCGGAACCACGCCTGCTGCCAGGCGAACTTCGCGAGATCACGGGTCTCGAAGAACTTCCGCTTGTACAGCCCGCGCCCGTAATGGAACAGCGCGGCACCCTGCATCACGGTGTTGTCGAGGTCGAAGAAGGCGGCGGCCCGCACGTCGCCGCGCACGGGAAACTCCGGCTCGTCGCCGCCGGCGACGACGGAGGTGTCCTGTGTCTTGCGCGCGGCCTCCGCCGCGGCCTCGCCTGCCAACACGCTCCGCGCCGTGGCGGAGCGCCTACGGGGAGTGAGCCATCCGAGAGCGGCCATGGCGTGAGCATAGCCATTCTGTTCGGAGGTTCCGGAGTCGAGAGGTTGGAACGCCGTGAACTCTCCGGGTCCGTGCCGTTAAGCAACGACCCCGCGTGGCGCGACAATGACCGGCATGAGCCCGATTTTCCGCCGCAAGCCCGCCACCTCGGACGCAGTACCCGCAGCCACGCCCCGGGAGCGCCTGGTCACGCTCATCCGCAAGCCCGGCTGCCATCTGTGTGATGACGCACAGATCGTGATCGAGAAGGTCTGTGCCGACCTCGGTGTGTCGTGGGAGCAGAAGGACATCACCGAGGACAAGGAACTCCACGACACATACTGGGAACAGATCCCCGTCGTCCTGGTGGACGGCGTGCAGCACACGTTCTGGCGGGTGAACGAGGACCGCCTCCGCAAGGCGCTCACCGGGTGACCGGTGAGTAGCCCCCGGCTGACTCCCGAGTAGCCGACGGCCTAACCGGGCGCTCGGTCTGGCTTAGGATCGACGGCGACCTGGTCTCGGGGGCGGGAACTTTTCAGGAGAGTGTTCGATTGTGGCCCCCTTCTCGCCCCCTCACGGAGCGCGCGTGACCCCGGTCACGTTGGCCGGGCAAATCGGACACCATCTTTGTGCACGCGTTCACAAAGACATAGCCTGCATTCGACGGGGCGGTCCGGGGACGTATGACCGCCTGCAGCCCCGCTCTACCCGCAGGAGCACCGTGGCAACTGGCCGAACTCACCGACCGGCGACCCGTAGCCGAGGGATTCCCGAGGCCACCGTCGCCCGTCTTCCGCTCTACCTCCGAGCCCTCACCGCACTGTCGGAGCGCTCGGTACCCACGGTCTCGTCCGAGGAACTGGCAGCCGCGGCCGGGGTCAACTCCGCGAAGCTCCGTAAGGACTTCTCCTATCTCGGCTCGTACGGCACCCGTGGTGTCGGATACGACGTCGAGTATCTCGTCTACCAGATCTCCCGCGAACTCGGCCTCACCCAGGACTGGCCGGTTGTGATCGTCGGTATCGGTAACCTCGGCGCCGCCCTCGCCAACTACGGCGGGTTCGCCTCCCGTGGCTTCCGGGTCGCCGCGCTCATCGACGCCGACCCCGCGCTCACCGGCCGTGCGGTCGCGGGCATCCCGGTTCAGCACACCGACGACCTGGAGAAGATCATCCAGGACAACGGCGTGTCGATCGGCGTGATCGCGACCCCCGCGGGCGCCGCACAGCAGGTGTGCGAGCGGCTCGTCGCCGCCGGCGTCACCTCCATCCTGAACTTCGCGCCGACCGTGCTGTCCGTTCCGGACGGCGTCGACGTGCGCAAGGT
This sequence comes from Streptomyces sp. NPDC086077, assembly GCF_040686175.1. Taxonomy (NCBI): domain Bacteria; kingdom Bacillati; phylum Actinomycetota; class Actinomycetes; order Kitasatosporales; family Streptomycetaceae; genus Streptomyces; species Streptomyces sp. NPDC086077. The sequence continues at coordinate 12,434 of NZ_JBFBJT010000151.1, forward strand.
GGACCTCTCCATCGAGCTGCAGATCCTCGCCTTCCACGAGCAGCGCAAGGCCGGCGAGGAGGCCGCGTCGGCGCCCGGCGACGGCGTCCCGGCCGCCGTCGCGCGCAAGCAGTCCGCCGACAAGGGACCTGACGGGGACGTACCCGCCGTGATGCCGGCATGAGTCTGCTCGTCGTCGGACTGAGTCACCGCAGTGCTCCGGTGAGCGTGCTGGAGCGGGCCGCCCTGAACGCGGACGCCCAGGCCAAGCTGGTGCAGGACACGGTCGCCGCGGAACCGGCCACCGAGGCCTCGGTGCTCGCCACCTGCAACCGCATCGAGCTGTACGCCGACGTGGACAAGTTCCACGCCGGTGTCGCCGAGCTGTCCACGCTGCTCGCCCAGCACAGCGGGGTCGGCCTGGACGAGCTCACGCCGTACCTCTACGTGCACTACGAGGACCGGGCCGTCCACCACCTGTTCTCGGTGGCGTGCGGGCTGGACTCGATGGTCGTCGGCGAGGGGCAGATCCTCGGCCAGATAAAGGACTCGCTGGCCCGCGCGCAGGAGCTGCACACCGCCGGACGGCTGCTGAACGACCTCTTCCAGCAGGCGCTGCGGGTCGGCAAGCGTGCCCACACCGAGACCGGCATCGACCGGGCCGGGCAGTCGCTGGTCACCTTCGGCCTGGAGCAGCTGACCTCCGGCGCGGCGGTGGAGAAGTGGGCGCGGGGCAAGCGCGCGCTGGTGATCGGCGCCGGCTCGATGTCCTCGCTGGCCGCCGCGACGCTGGCGCGGGCCGGGGTCGGCGAGATCGTCGTCGCGAACCGCACCCTCGACCGGGCCGAGCGCCTGGCCCAGATCCTGAACCAGGCCGACGACACGGACGTGGTGGCCCGGGCGGTACCGATGGACGCGGTGCGGGCCGAGCTGACACGTGCCGACATCGCGGTCTCCTGCACCGGCGCCACCGGGCTGGTGCTGCAGGCGGAGGAGATCGCGGCCGCGGTCGAGGGCCGCACCGGCCGCCCCGCGCACGTCGAGGAGAGCGCCGCGGAGTCCCGTACGACGCCGAGGACGGACGCACGGCAGACGCCGCTGCCGCCCACCTCCGTGGGCGCCGACGAGAACTGCCCCCTTGACCTGACCGCGCCCGGCTTCTCCGTGATGGGGGAGGCCGCCGTGGCCGGCATCGACGCGGCGACGCTGGAGCAGCACGCCGCGTGGGCCGCCGGCAGCGCGGTCGAGCGGCGGGAGGCGGCGCGCAAGGCGCCGGAGGTGACGCCCGAGCTGATCACCGCGCTGGCCGCGACCGTGGCCACCGTCGGCCGGATCGCCGAGCACCGCAAGCCCGAGCCGGTCGCCGAGGCGCCGCGCCCCGAGCCGTCCCTCTTCCTGCTCGACCTCGCGATGCCGCGTGACATCGACGCGGCCGTGCACCGGTTGGCCGGCGTGCGGCTCGTCGACATCGAGTCGCTGGCCGAGGCGTCCGCGGACGCCCCGATGGCGGCCGACGTCGACCAGGTCCGCCACATCGTCTCCGACGAGGTGGCGGCGTTCGGAGCCGCCCTGCGGGCCGCGCACATCACGCCGACCGTGGTCGCGCTGCGGACGATGGCCGCCGACGTCGTGGCGGGCGAGATCGCCCGCCTGGACGGGCGGCTGCCCGGTCTGGACGACAGGCAGCGTGGCGAGATCCGGCAGGCCGTGCACCGGGTCGTCGACAAGCTGCTGCACGCGCCGACCGTACGGGTGAAGCAGCTCGCGGCCGAGCCCGGCGGTGCCGGGTACGCAGACGCGCTGCGCACCCTGTTCGACCTCGACCCCGAGACGGTGGCCTCCGTCTCCCGTGCCGAGGAAAGCATGGAGAAGAACGCACAGAACCGAGGGCCGGCATGACTGAGAAGGCACTGAGACTGGGGACGAGGCGGAGCAAGCTCGCCATGGCCCAGTCCCGGCAGGTGGCGGAAGCCGTGAGCCAGGTGACCGGACGGCCTGTCGAGCTCGTCGAGATCACCACGTACGGCGATGTCTCGCGCGAGCACCTCGCGCAGATCGGCGGCACGGGCGTGTTCGTGACCGCGCTGCGCGACGCGCTGCTGCGGGGCGAGGTCGACTTCGCCGTGCACTCGCTGAAGGACCTGCCGACCACGCAGCCCGAGGACCTGGCGCTGGCCGCCGTCCCGCTGCGCGAGGACCCGCGGGACGTGATCGTCGCACGGGACGCGCTGAAGTTCACCGACCTGCCGCGCGGGGCCCGCATCGGTACCGGTTCGCCGCGCCGGATGGCGCAGCTGAACGCGTTCGCGCGCGGGCACGGGCTGGACATCGAGACGGTGCCGATCCGCGGCAACGTCGACACCCGGATCGGGTACGTCCACAAGGGCGAGCTCGACGCCGTCGTGCTGGCCGCCGCCGGACTGCAGCGGATCGGCCGGATCGACGAGGTGACCGACTTCCTGTCGGTCGACACGGTTCTGCCCGCCCCCGGCCAGGGGGCCCTGGCGATCGAGTGTGCCGCGGACAACGCGGACCTGATCGCCGTGCTCGGTGAGCTCGACGACCCGTTCACCCGGATCGCCGTGACCGCCGAGCGGTCCCTGCTCGCCGCCCTGGAGGCCGGTTGCAGTGCCCCCGTGGGCGCGCTCGCCGACCTGCTGGCCGACGGGCAGATTGTCAAGGAAATGCGCCTGCGGGGCGTCGTCGGCACGACCGACGGTTCTCGCATGGTGCAGCTGTCCACCACCGGTCCCGTGCCCGAAACGCACGACCGGGCAGTGGCACTCGGCCGCGAACTCGCCGCCGAGATGCTCGCCCAGGGCGCGGCCGGTCTGATGGGGGAGCGAGCACAGTGAGCCCCACCACCCTTCCCGCCGCCGGTCCGGAACACGGTCACGTCACCTTTCTCGGTGCCGGACCCGGGGATCCGGGACTGCTGACTCTGCGCGCTGTCGAAGCGCTGGCGCGTGCGGACGTACTCGTCGCCGAGCACGAGGTGCTCGACGTGGTACGTACGCACGCCAGGCCGGGCGTCACCGTCGTGAACACGGAGCCGGGTCCTTCGTCGGACCTCAATCCGGGCTCAGGCACGCCTCAGCTGACGGTCGTTGACGGTACGTCAGCAACCGTCGTCCCCGCGGTGCGGGATGCCGCACATCTTGTCATGGAGGCCGCGCGGGACGGCAGGCGGGTCGTCCGTGCGGTGTCCGGGGACCCGGGACTTGATACGTACGCCGCCGAGGAAATGCTCGCCTGCGCCGCGGCGGGTGTTCCGTTCGAGGTCGTGCCCGGTGTCGCGGCCGCGGTCGGGGTGCCGGCGTACGCCGGTGTGCCGCTGCGGGACGCGCAGGGGGCGGACGTCCGGTTCGTCGACGCCCGGACCGCCTCCGACCGGTGCTGGACCGAGGTCGGGGTGTCGGACGGGACCGTGGTCGTGTCGACCACGCTCGACTCCGTGGCCGCCGCCGCCGGCGAGCTGGTGTCGGCGGGGCGCAAGCCCGATACGCCGATGAGCGTGACGGTCGCGGGCACCACGACGCGGCAGCGGACGTGGAGCGCGACGCTGGGCACCATCGCGCAGACGCTGAAGCAGGCGAAGGTGCTGCCCTCGCCCGAGGGCGGGCGGCCTGTGATAGCCGTGGTCGGGGAGCGTTCCGCCGCGGCTCAGCGCGAGCAGTTGTCGTGGTTCGAGTCCAAGCCGCTGTTCGGCTGGAAGGTGCTCGTGCCGCGGACCAAGGAGCAGGCGGCTTCGCTTTCCGACCAGCTGCGGTCGTACGGGGCCGTGCCGCACGAGGTGCCGACGATCGCCGTCGAGCCGCCGCGGACGCCTCAGCAGATGGAGCGGGCGGTCAAGGGGCTGGTGACCGGGCGGTACGAGTGGATCGCCTTCACCTCGGTGAACGCGGTCAAGGCCGTGCGGGAGAAGTTCGAGGAGTACGGGCTCGACGCTCGGGCCTTCGCGGGGATCAAGGTCGCCGCGGTGGGGGAGCAGACGGCGAAGGCGCTGGTCGCGTTCGGTGTGAAGCCGGATCTGGTGCCCAGCGGGGAGCAGTCGGCGGCGGGGCTGTTGGAGGACTGGCCGCCCTACGACCCCGTCTTCGACCCGATCGACCGGGTGTTCCTCCCCCGGGCCGACATCGCCACGGAGACGCTGGTCGCCGGGCTGATCGAGCTCGGGTGGGAGGTCGACGACGTCACGGCCTACCGGACCGTGCGGGCGTCGCCGCCGCCGGCCGAGACGCGGGAGGCGATCAAGGGCGGCGGGTTCGACGCCGTGCTCTTCACGTCGTCCAGCACCGTGCGGAACCTGGTGGGAATCGCCGGCAAGCCGCACAACGTGACGGTGATCGCGTGTATCGGGCCCGCCACGGCCAAGACCGCCGAGGAGCATGGGCTCCGGGTGGATGTGATGGCTCCGGAGCCGTCCGTGCACAAGCTGGCGGAGGCGCTGGCCGACTTCGGGGCGCGGCGTCGGGCCGCGGCCCTGGAGGCGGGGGATCCGGTGACGCGGCCCAGTGAGCGGCGGCCGGGGGCTCGGCGGAGGCGTACCACGTAGGGCTGCTGGGTGATTCGGCGCGCCGCCCTTGGGGCGGCGCGCCGTCGTGCCTGCGGCGGCCTGTGCGGGTGTGCCGGGCTGCT